>NZ_CP037421.1:3189451-3419647 GCF_007748155.1 Gimesia panareensis | reverse complement strand
AAGCTTTGGATGAAATATGAAGTTCATAAAGAGGTGAAAGAACTTCTCAAGGTGGAATTATGAGTAATCGTGAAGAATTACTTTTGAAAATGTACGATCAAATGTTTAATGACATCAATCGTCACATTTTAGTGATCTGGCAGAGCATAAGTGTTCTAATTGGAGCTTTTGCGATTCTTGCACTTGTAGAAAAAAAAGTGGTGCCTTTAGATATAGCCACTAGTATTATCTTACTTCTCTGTGCATGGTTGATTGCTCATTCACTAGATGCGTCTTACTGGTATAACAGAAATTTAGTAATTATTGCCAATATAGAAAGACAGTTTCTGAGTGAGGGGGATTTGAAGCAAATTCACTATTATTTTGGCGAGCATAGGCCAAAGAATAAAATGCTAACTCATTTGCGATTACAAGTTGCTTTAGCGTTTGGATTGGGAAGCGTTGTTGTTCTATTTCATTTATTTGAAAGGGTTGTGCCTGGTTTTTCTGCTCCGATTTGCAACTTTGATCTGATGAGATCTATACCATATTTTTTAATTATCGGTGCAATTATTTATCTTTGGCGTCTAAAGAATAAATGTATTAAAAAATATGAAGAGTTTTTAGAAAACTCTCCAGGTAAAGAAATATCAACTAAAGGAATCAGGTACGGCTCAGGACATGGATTCAAAGATTGAGGATATAAGTCCTTAATTCTCAAACTTGAACGAATAGAGATCGGCATCTTTGAGTTTGATCTTTAATCTTACTGGTTTGCCGACGAGGCTGCTGACGTCTGAACCCTTCTTCCAGTTGACGGAGCGGGAGATGGTGTCGCCGAAGAGTTCGATGCAGTCGGCTTCTGTGAAACCCTCGATTGGTTGGCCTTCGGGAGTCTGCAGTTCGACTGTGATGCCGCCGGCGGCGGAGGTGGAGAAGTTGAGCTTGAGCTCTTTGCCTGTGAAGGTGATCGGTTTCGTGGTGATCTCTCCCCCTTTGAGTGGGGCGTTGATCGAGACGAAGCCGTCGATCCGCATGGTGTAGCGACGGAGCTTGCTGCCTTCGCCGGTCCAGTAGCCTTCGGTGGCGTAGAGGGAGAGTTCATCGGGGGCGCCTGCAATGTCGGATTTGGTTTCGACCAGCTGCCAGGCGATGTACTGATGCCCGTAGTTCCAGGTGTCTTTGCGTTCGATGCCGGGACGCAGGAAGGCTTCGGGCCAGCGTTTGAAATTGACGCCGTCACGGCTGGTCATGAACAGGCCTTCGGTGATCGCCATGCCGTAACGGTTGGAGATGGAGGATCGCATCTTGCGGTGTTTGAACTCGGGCAGCTGTTCCATGGATTTCGACCAGCCCCGTTCCACGTAGCGGGTGGGAAAGCCGACGAGAATGTGCGGTGCGCGGTAGTAGGGTTTGATCTGGTTTGTGTAAAGCTGCTCGGGGGGCGCGTTGCCGTATTTCAGGTCCTGGGGTTCGCTCCAGTGGATGAAGTCGTCTGATGTGGCGGTGCGGATGTCGCGGAGGCCGGAGGGTTTCCAGTTCTTTTCATTGGTGGTGCCCTTGGTGAAGTAACGCCAGTAGGCCCGGTATTGTTTCGTGGCCGGGTCCCAGAAGGCGAGGTTTTCGGAATCGAAGGCCCCCTTGGTGATGACCGGTTCTTCCGCCATCAGCGACCAGTGAATGCCGTCGGGCGATTTGAGGGCCAGTAGACCGTGTGTGCCGCGGGAACGGAGGATGGCTTTGTATTTCGCATCGGGGGGACAGGCGGGGTTTTCGTCTTTGAAGACGGCGGGGTGCACGGGATCGGGTTTGGCGGACTTCATCCAGTCGCGGCGGGCTTTACCGATGACGATGTTGTTGTGCTTGTCACCGCTGCCGGGCGGGAAGGAAAAGAGGCCCAGGTCGGGGCGTGTCCAGTGAATGCCGTCGTCGCTCTCGGCGTAACAGGTGAAGTTGCTGTTGGCGGGGCCGAATTTCTTCTCCTGGACGTTGAGGTGCCAGGCTTTGTAGTACATGCGGTATTTGTCGCCATCCTTGAAGATGCTCTGATAGCCGCAGCCACTCCCCTCCCACGGTTTGTCGTAAGTGAAGACGACTTCGCGGGGTGTGGGATGATGCAGTTCGAAGCGGGCGTTGTCGCTGCGGGAGTCGATCAGGGTGTCGTCAACGAGCAGTTCGAGCCGGGAGCCGATGGGGATGGGTTCTGCTGCGAAACTGGCGGCTGTGGTGAGCAGGCTCAGGGTGAAACAGACGAGTAAGACGAGGCGGGCAATGCGTGGCATGATGTTGATCCTGTGCTGGAGTGTGTATGAGCAGTTCTCATTCTAACCAGATTTACGCAATGAATGAAAGTCTGTTATGTATGAAGCAGCACTGTCGGTCAAGCCGACAGTGGCACCCGACCCCAGGATGAGAAAGGCCAGAAACGGGGTGGTTTGATTAAAAAAGCGTGAACCTGTTTCAGGTGAACTTGTCGTAATTTATACACTAAGGTAGAATGGTAGTGAATCATAGAAGAATAAAAACAAGAATGAGAAAGGATTGTGACTATGAGGAGTCGATCAGGACGTGCCAATCTGGCGAAGACGACACTGCAGGTGATGGATGTGGGGCGGTATGTGAATCCGCAGGGAGAATCGGTTTCGATTGCTGAGGCAATGGAGGCCTGTAACGCGGGTTCGGAATTTTACACTCCCGGGGAACTGGAGCGGTTGCGGGAAGAGGTCGTGTCGGACCCTGCCCTTATGACGGAACCCGGTTTGAACTGGCGAATGAGACGACGCTCGAAGGAGCGCATGCGCTGGCATTGAGCGAAAATGCAGGACGGATCGGTGTGTTGAATTTTGCTTCCGCGAAAAATCCGGGCGGTGGCTTTCTGGGAGGCAGCCAGGCGCAGGAGGAGAGCCTGGCGCGGAGTTCGGCGTTGTATGGTTCGCTGAACCTGTTTCATACGGAATTCTATGAGACTCATCGGAACCAGAAAGATGCCTTTTATTCGGACCGGATGATCTATTCGCCCGGGTGTCCCGTGTTTCGGGATGATGCAGGGGCATTTCTGGATGCGAGTTATCAGGTGGACTTTCTGACGAGCCCGGCGCCCAATGCGGGGGCGATTCAGAAGCACCGACCATTGATGGTGGCAGAGATTCCCGGAGTGCTGCAGGCGCGGATGGATAAGGTACTCGCATTGTTTGCCAGCAAGGGCTGTGCTACGCTGGTACTGGGTGCCTGGGGTTGTGGTGTGTTTTGCAACTGTCCCCAGATGGTGGCCGCGAGTTTTGCGGAGTTCCTGAAGCCGGGGGGGCCTTACCACGGACGTTTCCGGCAGGTGCGGTTTTCGGTGCTGGACACGGCGAACGGGCTGCCGATTTATGGTGCTTTTGCAGAGTACTTTGGCTCGGCGAAAGACTTGAAATTTCAAAATTAATGATGATGCAGGACGCTGGTTCGAGCACTGTTGGTCAAGCCGACAGTGGCACCCCGGTGGAGGATAATGGGACTGCCAGGGAATTGAATTTACCAGGAAAAGCGCGAAAGACACGAAAGTCTAACTTATATGAAAGGAAGTGAGTGCGGATGTCGTCTGGGGATGAGAATCAGGAAGAGAGAGAGCCGGACCTGCGTGAGTTTCGAGTGGGTGTGCGGGTTGATCTGGAGGAGGGCCTGCAGTCAATCGGGATGGAGGTGGTCAACGGTCTGATTAACCTGGGAGGGAGGATTGTCGCCCTGGAGGGGGGCGGAGCGATCATGCGCAAGCTCGATCCCCACGAGGAGAAGCTGGAGAAAATGACCCTGGCGGGTTGCGACATGCAGGTGATTATGGATGTCTCGGGGATTGGGGAGACGCCGGCTTCGCAGGAACACGATCGCCTGTATCGGGCGGGACTGGACCTGATCAATCCCTATATGCAGATCGTGGGACGCGAGACGCAGCCGGCGGATTCGGAAACAGCGCAGGAAGAACTGAAACGGGGCATTGAAATGCTCAAGTGGGTGTTGGAGATCAACCCGGGAAACGGATCTGCGTGGTGGATCATCGGTAAAGCGGAGCAGGCGCTGGATAATACGGAGGCGGCCTGTGATGCGTTCCGGCAGGCGTATCGGCTGAAGGATAACAATGCGGATACGGCTCGGGAATATATGTATGAGTGTCTCAAGCTGGGGCGGACCGCTCAGGCGATTGCAGCGGCCCGGCATGCAAAAGAACTCAAGCCGGACGATATGGGGCTGGTGGCGAACCTGGCGCTGGCACTGCTGATTGGCGGAGAACTCGACGAGGCGGCCGAGGAGATTGAGGTCGCAGTCGCGGGGGCGCCCGATGATCCGATTAATGTGAATCTGCAGCAGCGGATCGCGGAGGTACGGGCGGGGACAGTTCCACCGCCTAAGAACCTGGCCGACATGGATGGCACTTGAAACCGTGGGACTACCACGAAATTTTTTTTTCTACCACGAAAGACACGAAAAGCACGAAAGGAAAAAGTGCACGAAAGTCAGCACCAATGTTCTTTGCTTGCCGGTGAGTTGTGTGTCTGACATGATATTGGATCTCTTACTGATTGAAATTTCTTTTAAGGAGCGTTCATGAGTCGGGCATTGCTGGTGATTGATATGCAGAATGAGTATTTTACGGGAGCGCTGCCGATCACGTATCCGGCGGGGCACCTGGAACGGATTCTGGAAGCGATGGACGCTGCGAGTGAGAAGCAGGTGCCTGTGATTGTGATACAGCATCATATGACCGATCCGAAGATGCCGTTCTTTCAGAAGGGGACGCCGGACTGGGAACTGCATCCCGAAGTGGCGAAGCGTCCCTGTGATCTGATGATCGAGAAAACCCTGCCGGGCAGTTTCACAGGGACGGAGCTGGATGCCTGGCTGCGGGAGCACAATATCGATACGGTGACGATTGCCGGCTACATGACTCATATGTGCTGTGACACGACGGCCCGCCAGGCGGTGCATCGTGGGTTTACGGTGGAGTTTCTGAGTGATGCGACGGGGACGCTGCCGCTGTCGAATTCGGCCGGTGAGGTCACGGCGGAAGAGCTGCACAGGTCGATACTGTGTGCGCAGCAGATGATGTTGAGTGAAGTGCTGGATGTGGAAACCTGGAAGGAGCGGTTGTCATAAATTCCGACTGTCAACCTCTGCCTTTTATAATTCGGTGACCTGGCGCCGTCCCTGTAAAAATCTTTTGGTCCCGGATACTTTTTCGGGTAAAATAGACTCAATCTTCTTTGATGATTCAATTAAGGAAGGATGAGCCATGTCTAATCTATCCCACGCTGAAGTTGCTGATAAACTCAAGGAGTTGAAACTGGAGCTGTCTCCGAAGATTTCGTATCGACTGGAGACGCTGTTTCCCCGGATTGAGGGCTGGTCCGCCAAGGGTTGGATCAGGGTGAAGTTCAGGGCTGTGAAGCAACTGGAACCCCTGCTGGAAGAAATCCTCTTGAAGGGGGAGCAGGTTTTACTGGTGACCAGCGGGAATGAATGGACATTATCCCGGCTGTTTCGCAAAGGCGGGCTGAAAGCCGCATCGACGTCCTGCCGGGCCATTGTGATGACGAATCTGCGTGTGCTCAGCTTCCGGACCAAAGACAATGGCAGGCCGCTCAATATGATCTGGTCGATCTATTACAGCCAGCTGGAATCCCTGGAAGTGAGCTTACTCGGGTATACCAGGCTGGAACTGAGAGACGGTGAGAAACTCCACTACCCGAACATCAATAAAGAAGATCAGAGATGGATGCAGCACCTGGCCGCGGAGAACCGTCAGATCTTCAGAGATCACCACTTTGATCCTCCAGTGACGCAATCGTGCGAACAGCTGTGCGGTCAATGTTTTGGGGCGATCCCGGCTGACCATTATGAATGCCGACACTGTGGGGCTGTGTACTGGAGCCCCCTGGAGATTGGGATCCGCAGTTTTCTGTTCCCCTCCTGGGGAGAAATTCTGATGAAGAACTATCTGATGGCTTATTTCGAGTTTAACCTGTTTTTCCTGTTCTTCATGATGGCTTTACTTGCCGCTTTTAAAGGCATGTATTTCACCGGCATGTCACTGTTTGTACTGACATGCCTGCTGGATGCCGTACTCAACATGCAGGCGGCTGCGAAAGGACTGTATTTGAAGAAGGCTTCTCCCATCAGCATGAAGGCTGAAAGCCCTCCTCGATCGAGCGCACTTTAACCAGATGGGGATCCACTCACGTTATACGGGTTATCGGGTTGCGGACGCTGCAGAGCAGTTATAAAGCCTGGGCGGGTCATTGTATGTCGATTGACTGATGTCTCTGTTTTTTACACGATGATTCCACAGCTGCCTTTGCAGATGCACGATAAACAGAGAGCGGGCTCAGGTGATCAAGACCATTCAAACTTGTTTGTTTACATCGAGCGGGAGTGAGAGATGAAATTATTGCGTGGCCGGGCGGGATTTTTGCTGGTGGCAGCGAGTCTGTTGATTGTGCAGACGCCACTGGCAGCACAGAATATCAATCATAAGCTGACCCCCTATCTGAAATCGGGAAATCTGCCGGCGTTGGCTGCTGCGGTGGTGGAACAGGGTACAATCACCGAATTTGGCGTCGTCGGAACCCGGAAAATGGGGGCGGAGATTCCAGTCACCATTCATGATAAGTTTCACTTGGGCTCTGACGGCAAAGCGATGACCGCGACCATTGCCGCGATGATGATCGAAGAAGGGAAGCTGAAGTGGGATTCCACGCTGGAGGACGTGTTTCCGGAACTGAAGGACACAATGGCGCCTGGTGTTGGGAAGGTGACACTGGAAGAGCTGCTGTCTCATACGAGTGGAATGCGAGCCGACGATGAGAACCTGATGCAGTTGCTAAAGGATTCTTTCGACGTGGATGGGGATCTGAATGATCTGCGGTACTGGCTGCTGAAGGAATCGGTCAAGCTGCCCCTGGAGACGAAGCCCTCCACTGCCTGGAAATACAACAACCGCGGGTATACGATTGCCGGCGCGATGATTGAGCGTGTGAGCGGCAAAGCCTGGGATGAGCTGATTGTCGAGCGGATCTTTGAACCGTTTCAGCTGACGACCGCCGGTCTGGGGACACAGTCGACCCTGGGTAAAATTGATGCACCACTGGGACACGTGGTTCAGAAAGACGGTCAGGTCAAGGCTTACATGGCGGGCCCGAATGCGGATAACCCGATGATCCTGGGGCCGGCGGGCTGCCTGCACCTGTCGATTCTGGATCTGGCGACCTGGGCCGGCTGGAACGCCGGTAACGGGACGCGGCCTCCGTGCAATATCGTCAAACCGGAAACCGTGAAGAAGATTCACACCCCTGTCTTCACAATCAAAGGGGACAAGCCGGCTCGTCCGGGAACGCCGCCCAATGGGAAATATGCCCATGGCTGGGGCTGGTTGACAGTGGACTGGGCTCCGTATCCCCTGCTCTATCATGCCGGCTCGAATGGGAAGAATCTGGCCCAGATCTGGATTGATAAAGAGAAAGATATCGCGATCGTGATGATGACCAACATCGGCGGCATCCAGGCGGACGAGGCGCTACGGGAACTGGCTAAAGAGCTCTATCTGAATGCTGTGGCCCGCTACTAAATCAAAGCTTCCGGATTCGGGACTGGTACAGGCTCCGTTCTCGCGATGATTGTCGCGGGGACGGAGCCGTGTTATAAGACAGAACTGACATACGCAATGCGAGTCAATTCACTTCTGCCGGGAGCCCAGTCTGATGTCCAATCCGATGTATTCCGAATTTGCAGCCGCGTATGCGTCGGCGATCCGCAATAACAGCTACAACGCAGGGTATGACCGCCCTTCTCTGCTGGCACTGCTGCCGGAGCTGAAGGGGCTGAAAGTTCTCGATCTGGGATGCGGTCCGGGCGTGTATGCCGAAATTCTGCTCAGCAAGGGGGCGGAAGTGACTGCGGTGGACCGATCGGCGGAAATGGTCGCCCTGGTGAAACAGAACCTGGGAGAGGCGGTGTGCTGTTATGAGCAGGATCTGGCATTGGGACTGCCCCGGGAAGCGGATGGGGCGTATGACCTGGCGATCTGCCCGCTGGCGCTGCATTACCTGGAAGATTTCACGCCTTTGCTCTCAGAGGTGAGACGCGTGCTCCAGCCGGGCGGGCTGTTTGTGTTTTCCACTCATCATCCGTTCGTCGATTATTCGTTTTCTCCGAGCGGGAATTATTTTCTGACGGAGAAAATCGTCGACGAGTGGAATACGGTGGGAGAGCCGGTGCGCGTGGAGTATTACCGGCGGCCTTTGTCTGCGATTCTGCAGCCGCTAATCGACGCGGGGTTCCTGATCGTGGAATTGAGCGAAGGCCGGCCGGAGGCAGGCATGCAGCAGAGCGATCCGGAAAGCTACCAGAAACTGTCGACGGCACCCGGGTTTCTGTTTGTGAAATGCCGGGTTGCCTGAACGGCGACACCTGGACTGAATGTTTGCACATCTGGCTGGTGAGCTGTAGAATACAGGGCTGATTGAAGTTCGGTTCAATCAGTAAACATCTCTATTTCACAGTCAGGAATCATGCAGGATGGCAGGAGTTGCACGGGATCGTTCCCTGGGGGAAGGCGTTTACTTTGCGCCTGACGATTACCTCGGTTTTCGCCGTCGCCTGATCATTTCGCTGGTGGATGTCAGCCTTGTTTTTCTGCTCTGGATCCCGATTTGGATCCTTTTTACATATGTGCCGTACGAATTTGTGCTGACTCCGGACCTGGTCTGGTTCTTTTGCTGCTGGTGCTATCTGGCCGTGCTGCGACCCTCGCGCGTGCGGAGTGTGGGCTACTGGGTGACGGGGGCCCGGATTGTCACCCTGCGGGGCACAAAGCCTTCTGTGTTGCGGATGACGTATCGCCTGTTGCTGAATCTTTACTCTCCCTTCAACCTGCTGTTTGATCTGCTGTGGGTGGGAGTGGACCGGGATCGCCAGTCACTGACCGACCGGTACGCCGGGACCTGCGTGGTGCGAAAGAACGCGGTGCCTGCGGGGCAAGCTGAAATTCATTACGCCTGTTACACGGCGATGACGTTTGTCTATTTTTATCCCTGTGTGGTGTTGCCTCGGGTGAATGGGGTTGCGGAGAGCCATTGAATTCTCAAATTACGGCTCTTGTTTCAGGAGAATTTGAATGTGGAACTGGCTGAAGAATCTGTTTTCGCGGAAGAAGGAGTATAAGGAGTATGACGAAGCGGCTGCAGAGGCCTGGTATGATGAAAAAAGCAGATTGATGGAAGCGATCCTCGGCAAAGAGCACGATATGGTGATGCATGCCATGATTCCCTATGCGCTGGGAGGCGCACTGGATCTGTATTATTTCCCGAATGGCATTGAAGGAGTGGCCGTGGCGACGAAAGAACTGTCTGAGGGACCGGGTGAGGGTTCGACAAATGACTGGTTCGACTGCTACGAACTGGCGATGTTCACAAAAGAGGAACTTTCGCTGGAGGACGCTCATCACGAGGAGACCGGGTTTGGCGCCATCCACACGAATATCAATGCGATCCTGAATTGTATCGCGCGTTACAGCGAACAGGCGCGGCTGAACCCGGGGGAAACATGCGAATTTCCGGAAGATATGGATACCGTCGGCGGAAAATGTTTGATCTTTGACGGTTATGGTGCGTTCGATAACGCGGACAGGCAGCCGTTCGGGATCCTGGCGGTGATCGAAGTGTTTCGGCCTGAGATGGAGTTTGCCCGCGAGAACGGAGGCCATCAATTGATTGAACGTTTGAAGGCGGCGGGGCACTATCCGTATTCGGATCTGGATCGTGAGCCTGTCGTTTGAGAGGTGACTAAGATGGATCAGAACAGTTTTATCTGGATCGGCAGTATTGGCGGGAGCCTGTTGGGGGTGCTGGGAGGCGTGATTGGCACCTGGTGCAGTATCAGAAACACGAGTGGGCCGCGCGAGAGAGCGTTTATGGTTCGTACGGCGGCAGTAATGTGGTTATTGATTTCGTTCTTTCTGCTGCTGTTGTACTTCCTGGCCGAACCGTGGAACCGGTTGATCTGGATTCCTTACACGATCGGCCTGACGACGGGGATTCATTACTGTAACCGGAGGCAGCAGGCGATTCGTGAAGCAGAGGCCACTAACCACCAGGGACATTGAGACAATTTTTATTTAACAGACAGGATATCAAAAATGGAGAAGCTGTTCGAAGTAATTGGCGAGATCAACGGATTTCTGACCTTACTGGCATCCCTGGCCGCGTTTCTGGTGGTTTTGACCTGGCCCCGCGTAAGAGGGAAAGGCTGGCTGGCAGGAGGGCTGGGACTGATTCTGCTGGGGCAGTCAGGTTGGATGGCGTTCCGGGTGGTGCTGAAAATATTTGGTTCAGAACCGATAATGGGTGGGGATCGCATGTTGTTCTTCAGGATATTTTCTTTGGGGCTGACGAGCCTGACGTTGCTGGGCACGGGGCTGCTGGTGGTTGGGGTCATCCAACTGCGTGGGTGGCTGAAAGCAGGACAGTCATCTATCTGGGAGGACTGATGGTGAGGACATTTTGAAATGCAACAGATTGACTGGATTGTACTGGCAGGGATCATTCTGTTCCTCTGCCTGATGCCGATTGTGCTGGCACGTTGTGTCAAAGATCTGTTTCGACACCCTGGGAGCGCGGGATCGGGAGGCGGCGTGATCGGTGCGCTGGGAGTGCTGGACCGGATCGTGAATCCTGCGGGAGAGCATGTGCAGGAGGCGCAGGAAGTGGAACAGGAAGAAGACGGGATCGGCGGAGAATAATATTTTGATTTTGAGAGATTATTTGCATTTGAGGATATGATGACAGGCGAAGAGGTTGAAGCGTCTATTATTGAGTATCTCCGAGAACAGTATCCTGAAGGGCCGCGCTGGCAGGACCCGCAGTTTCATTGCCTGGAAGCAGAGCCGCTGCAGCTGAAAATGATTCCGGCGTTTGAACGGATCGAATATAACCTGGATAACGGCGGCTGGGCGCAACTGCTCTGGAATTGTATTGGAACGTGGCGGAATCTGCTGGAGATTGCTGCTGAAGGATATGCGTTGATTGGAGCTGAGGCACAGCGGGAAGCGCTGAAGCCGCTCAGCGAGGTACTGAGCCGGGATGAAGCTGAGTGCGCCCGGTATCTGCAACGGGTCACTGAGGAAAATGCGTCCGAGATATTTTCGGACTATACCCGGCGCAGCTATGCGGCACCAGGAAATGAATGGGAGCAGGCATTTTATTATGATTCAGGGATCAATGAACTGCGTCTTGCGTGGCTGGAAGCACATGCGGAAGAAATCCAGGCGCTGCTGTGTCCCGATCGCAGTTTCTGGTCGCGTTGGAAACATTTCATGAGAAAACGGTAGTGCTGGATTGGCAGAGTGAAATGGATTGGTGAGGCCTATGTGCATGGGTGGACTGCTTTAGCAGACAGCTCCCGATGAATTGCGACAACTTTAAATCAGCTTTCAGGAGAGAGACCTTGGAGAGCATCTGGCAAATACTGGTCAACATCGATGAATTTCTGATCATTGGGGCATCCCTGGCGGGGCTGGTGTTTGTGCTGACCTGGCCCCGAGTGAGAGGGAAAGGCTTGATGGCTGGCGGACTGGGACTGATTCTGATTTCTGAATTGAGGCCGCTCCTGGTGCCACTGTTTGCGAAATGGTTCGATGGCCAGCCCCTGATGGGACCAGACGAATACAGGGATTTCTGGTACTTTTCGTTCTTTATGCTGAACCTGTCGGTGCTGGGTAAGATTCTGCTGGCGGTGGCCGTGTTTCAGCTGCGTGGCGGGTTGCGATCAGAGCAATCCCTCAGGTTGAACAGTGTGGAAACGGGAGACGACTGATTCAGAAGATTGACTGGCTTGTGCCGGCATGGATTAGAAGATGGAGCATTGCTCCTGTTGGAGAGCACGAGTGGCCGGAGCAATTGAAGAAGGTGCTGGTCAATGAAGTTTCCTGACTTAAACCTGCGTGAATTCAGTATCTGGTTTCTGATGGCTGTGTCAGTTGCCGTTTGTCTGCCCTTGGCCGAGTGGCTGTCATTGTCGAAAGATGGTGATGCCGTTTATCTGTATGTCTCATTTGTGTATTATATCGCGTTTCTGGTTGCGGTTGTCATCTTGCCGGTCTTCCTGGTGCGTCTGTTCCTGAAACGGACCCGTCCGCGGGCGCTGGCCTGGCTGCTGGTCATCGGAATTTATCTTCCCTGTTTCTCGGTGGGAGTCCACCTGGCGAAACAGTACTGGACCGCCGGCTGGGAAGCGTTTTCAGAACGGAGTCAGCCTTTGATTGCTGCGATCAGGGAATATGAGCGTGATCAGGGAAAACCGCCGGAAACCCTGGCTGATCTGGTGCCCGATTACCTGTCTGCGGTTCCCGATACGGGGATCGGGGCCTGCTCCGAGTATCAATATTTTACAGGTAAGCGCGCCCAAAATGAGTTCGAAGGGAATCCCTGGGTACTGCAGGTGATTCCGCCTGTTGCAGGGATCGGCTTTGATCTGGTGCTTTACTTTCCGCAGCAGAATTATCCAAAGCGTGTCTATGGAGGGAGTCTGGAACGCGTGGGCGACTGGGCTTACCTGCATGAGTGACCCGCCCGACGCAATTACCGCGACCGGTTACATCACGCGTTCTCTGTTGCGGATGAGTTCAGCGAAGGACTCATTTGCCGGCAGCAGGACCGCCAGTTTTTCTCTGCTATTGAGACGCAGCATGCTACTGTTGAGCGCATCTTTGAGGTAGTGGTTGACTTCGACGGCTTCCCAGTCCAGGCGGAAGTGGGAGCTGGTCAGCCCCTGCGGGTAACAAACCTCGGTTGCAGAAGCCTGGCGGGGAATGAGCGTCAGGCGGCGGCCCGGGTTCTGGCGATGCAGCAGATGCTCAAACTGAACCGGCAGAGATTCGTCGAGCAGTAAAACCACATCTGCGATCCCCTGCCCATTCGATTTGTCGAAGCGATCCAGCAGCTGGCCGAGTTCGTCTGCGGAGGCGTAATGATGAATTTCCACCTGGGACGCTTCCCGCGCGGACCACAGATGGATTGAATCGTTCAATTCCTGTGCGGCGGTGACTGCGAACTCGTGCGGAGTATCAATCCGGAACCGTCTGCCTGCAGATTGAGCCGGACGGGAGGTGGAGAACAGATCGTTAATCAGATTGGAGAGCATTGTCATCATACATTCCTTGTAAGCGAGACATGGTAGAAGTATCGGTCATCAGAACGTGTTAACTCAAATCTGGTCTGGCAATCTGGGGGAGATCAGGGGAATACTGTGACCCGGTTCTCACACTCGAATCGGGGGCCATTTTCTAAACTGTTTACAATAGAAAACTTCTGTTAAATCCGCTTCGGAGGTGGATTCGCTCCGACAAATCAGGGACCGAAAAAAAGTTCCAGGGATTTGTGTACAATTGTTGCATGTTTATGTACCCTGTTCACTCCTGATTGTACTTCTGACTTGAGATGACACCCGTTAAAGAAAGCTGCCGGACACCATGGATACCGATGATGAGATGCGCCAGTTGAAATCGATGGCGAAATGGATTTTGCTTGCTGTCGTTGTCTTTTTCTCCTCTGGATATTATGCGTTTCAGGAACTGAAATTCATGATCTGGGGCCAGACGGCTGAAGCCACGGTGACGAATGTGTTCGAGACGGCCGAACGCCGAAAGCCGCTGCTGGCGGTGGAGTACACGTTTACCGACACCGAGGGACAGCATCACAGCGAGCGGGACGACGTGCCGCGCAGCTGGCCGAAACCGGGGCCCAAGGTGACAGTGCAGTACCTGTCGGGCGTGGAAGACTCGTCCCGGCTGGAAGGACATTCCAGTACGACGGCGGTCTGGGTCTTTCTGACGTGCTGCGGGTTGATGGCGTTCGGGGTGTTCAAACTGTACCAGATGGCCAGCGAAGCCGTGGACGGTCCTCCCCGCAGGAGAAGGCGGTAGGAGTGATCAGTCTGTCGATAAGAAAGTGTCGGAGTGATGGATGAGCTGAGACCGGATCATGAAGTATGGCATTTAAAATGGTTACCCCCCATCCGGAAGCGGTGGGCGGGAAACTTTGAGGCAGTGATCGCACTCTTCTGTCTCTACTGGCTGCTGTTTGTTCCCGATGCGCATGGCCTGTTTCCTCCGCTGAAGTTTTACCGATTTAATTCTCCCTGGAGGCGGGAGGTGCCCTGGTTTAAATTCATCGTCTGGGGGCTGGGGATTGGCTTCAGCGTGGGAGCAATTCGATTTGGGAATCTGTTTTGTCGGGGACTGGGAATACTCTCTCTAGCTATTCTGCTGCTGTATTTACTAGAAGTGGTTTCATAACTTATTAAGTAAGGTGAACACGCACGCGAGTTGTGCGAATCCTAAAAACAAATGACTGTATCGTTCATATCGTATTACCAGACGACGAAAGTTGAACAGCCAGCTGATGGTGCGTTCGACTTTCCAGCGGCGTCGATATCGCCGCAGAGCACGCCCGTCTTGCGTCGCTGGTTTCACACGGTTCTTGCGATGCGGACAGATCAGCTCTATCTGCCGTTCCGCCAGCTCTGTGCGCAGGGGATCGCTGTCGGCCGCACGATCATAAATCAGGCGATCGGGGTCGCGTGGCAAAACTCGCTGGTCCAGCAGGGATTCAATCAGCTTCACCTCTGCCGGAGAGGCACTGGCACGATCCAAAGCGAGAGGGAGCCCGTTTCCGTCGACCAGCAGCATAAGCTTGGTTCCCTTTCCCCGTTTTGTCTTTCCGACATCGGCGCCCCTTTTTTTGCGGGGCAGAATGTGCCATCCCCGAATGCTTCCGACCAGACAACCAGCTTCCGGCGGTCTAAGTGTTCGAGCAATCGCTGCCACGCTTCCAGGAAGACACCGTCTTCGGTCCATTCCTTGAAACGCCGCCAGCAGGTGCTGGGAGATGGTAAAAATGTTGGTAAATCTTTCCATCGGGCACCGGTCCTTAATACCCAAAGGATTCCTTCGAGGCACTCGCGGGGAGCCACTCTGGGCCGCCCTCCGGCTGCGTTTACCGGTGGTTCTGGAAACAGATCTTTGATCAGAAGCCATTGCTCGTCCGAGAGTTGTGGTTTTGGTTCCGTCCTGGACCCGGTAATGTTGCGACCTGTGGCAGGTCGTGACACGCGGGTCATGGTCATAATGAGACCTCCTTTCTGGGGAGGTACTCCTACAAATACTATACCAAACTGTTCACGTAATTTAGGGTTTTGAAACTACCTCTAGCATTTTGTTTTGTGATGTACAATATAATTGGTTAGGTAGTCAATTACGTGGGGGGATTCCAGCAGTCATCATTCCGCAAACGATGTCTTCACAAAGTCAGGTAGCGTTTTTTAATTCGGATGGTATATACCAAAGTCGTTTCAACCGGGGCTAACGCCCTGCGGCTAATTTTGCTTTTCTGCTGTTGAAGTCCTGAAAACAAGAGTAACAGCATACCCTCGGCCACGCTGAAAACTATTAAATAAACACTACCTGGTACTTGACTGGTTGAGAGCATCAGGGGCCTTGCCATGACACCCGAAAAGTTATTTGATACGACTGCGGATTTCTATCTGCAGTTAATCCACCCTGATCTGGAGGATGCCGGGTTTCGACGGGCTCTGGATGCGTTCTGTGAGTTGCGGGGAGAACTGGATTTCGATCTGGCTCTGGCTCTGCTGCAGGACAGGAACTGGCGGAGTCGACTGCTGGGACTGGTGGTGGGTGCGCTGCTCAGTGAATGGTCACTCGCTCCAGCGGTGGTGGAGTTGATTAAGGAGCCGATTGGGATCTCAATTGTGCCAGCGGGGGCCTGGTTGATGGTACAACACCAGCGAGCCCCGACATTCTCACCAGAAATTGATTTGAGTGAATTTGATCTGGGACTATTTGATGGTGAGGTGGTTTGGATACTGACACGACTGCAGGCGCTGCGGGAGGGGACTTTCACTGTTGATTCTGAAGCGACCGGGCCGAACTTTAAACAGTCGCTGCAGAGCCAGCTGGCACTGTATGCGTTGCTCTGCTCGGTAAACTGAATTCCGGCGAACGTCTGGCGAACAGCGGTGTCATCTGATAAAGGCTCTCTGCGAACAGGGAGCTGCTGACACCGGGTGAGGATCAGGCGATGGCCAGTCTTTATGAAATTCGAGCGGACTATAATCGCGAGACGATCGTGGTGTATCAGGCGTATGCGCCGCAGATTGCTGATGCTGCCCTCGCGGCGCAGAAATTTGTCGCTCCCTTTTCCTTCGGGCGTATGACGTGGATCAAGCCTTCGTTTCTGTGGCTGATGCATCGCAGCAACTGGGGACAGAAATCGGGACAGACGCGGATTCTGGCGGTGCGGATCAGCCGCGCGGGGTGGGAGCGGGCACTTTCACAAGGAGAGCTGACGTCTCCCGAGCAGCGCGTGTATGGATCGGCTTCGGAATGGGAGCAGAAATTTCGCGCTGCGCCGGTGCACATTCAATGGGATACGGAGCGAAGTTCCCGCGGGGCGGCGCTGCCCTGTTTCAGTATTCAGGTGGGGCTCAGCCGTCAGATCATTCGCGAATTCGTGGATGAGTGGATTGTAGGGATCGAAGATCTGACGCCGCTGGTCCGCAAGCTGAATGCGATTCGCACCGAGAGCAGCCGCAGCTTGAAACGGTCTTTGCCGGTCGAGAAAATTTATCCACTGCCGAAAGAATTGGCGCGAAAGCTGTTGATTTCCCGCTGAGATGGTATACAAGTAGAGCCTGTGTAAATTCCTCTCAGCGGGATTGTGTCTGCCCTGCGATACGTGAATGGAAGGCAGGTGAAAGGATGGCGAGAACCGAATCCGGAACGTTCACGACTTCGGACGGGGTGAATCTGCATTACCTCGCGGCGGGTGCTGGTCCCCCACTCGTGCTGCTGCCCGGCTGGTCACAGTCGGCGGCGCTGTTTCAGAAGCAACTGGATGCGTTTAGCGAAAACTACCGCTGTCTGGCGCTGGATTACCGCGGGCATGGGGAGTCGGCCAAGCCGGATTATGGTTATCGTGTCTCCCGGCTGGCGATGGATCTGCGCGAGTTTCTGCAGGCGTTGGAGCTGCAGGATGTCATTCTGCTCGGGCATTCCGCGGGGTGTGCGGTGATCTGGTGCTATCTGGATCTGTTTGGTGAAGCGGGCCTGAAGGGGCTGGTGCTCTGCGATCAGATGATTGCCCGTATTCGTCGTCCGGAATGGTCGGAAGAGGAATGCCGACAGTATGGGGCCGAGGTGGGGGGCGATGAAGTCCTGGCACAGGCGGAACTGGTGGGAGGCCCAGAGGGACCGGCGAAGTCAGCCGAGTTCCTGGCGGGCATGTTTACCGAGAGTTTCTCCGAAGCAGAACTGTTGCAGGTGATTCAAGAGAGCCTGAAGTTTCCCCGTCCGTATGCTGCAGAACTGCTGCTGAGCGTGAGTGCGGCCGACTATCGCGATCTGCTGCCCCGGATTTCGTTGCCCGCGCTGTGTATTGGCGGCGCGGCCAGTCACCTGGGACCTGCGGCAATGCCCTGGATTGCCGCACAGGTTCCCCGCGGGGAGCTGGTGATGATCGCTGCGGATGCAGGGGGCAGCCATTTCATGTACCTGGAGAATCCGGAGGCGTTTAATAGTGCGGTGAAGAAGTTCTGCGATGCGTTAGAGCTCGAAGACAGGTAGTATTATTTGAACTATAGTGAAACAGACTTCAACAAAAGGAGCACAGACATGAGAGATGTTTTGTTTTTCGATTCAATGTTGACTCCCAAATTTATCACCTTCGTATACTGGTTGCTGCTGGCGGGAGTGGCCTGGTCGGGTTTGAAAGTGATCTTCGGCGGTTTTGGTTTTTCGTTTGAAAAACTGATCCTGGGCCTGTTGATGATGGTCACAGGTGCGGTTGGCGCCCGGATCTGGTGCGAGTTGTTGATCGTGCTGTTCAAGATTCATGACAACGTCAAAAAGATCGCAGAAAAGTAGAACCACGATGAAGAAACTGGCGCTGGGCAGGATGATCGGTTTGCTGCTGACGGTGCTGGCACTGGGCATCGCTGTTCTGTCTGGTTACGAGGCCTGGCGCTACAATCAGACGGTTCACAGGTGGGAGACCGCCCGGCCGATGGAGACGAAGGTTGATCTGTCGGCGCCAGGGGCGGTGACGGTTCCCTTTGATCAGACCTGCTCGGTTTCGCATGGGGAGGGTCTGTTTCTGGATTGTGATCTCCGGGATGAATCAGGACAGGTTCCCGAAGAAGTGCTGAAAGGTCTTTCGGGTTCGCTGGTGATCACGAATGAAGCAGGCGAGGAACTGGTACGACGTGCATTGGTGGATGACGACAACGAGCAGCGCCAGGAGCCGATTGTGTACCGGCGTCTGCCCAGTGGCGAGATCATGCTGGTGAACCTGCCGACTTTTGCGGCAGGATCGTATTCTGCGACAATCACCGTCGATCAGCCGGCACTAGCGCTGGCGGGACATCAGCAGACAGTTTATGCGAGATACCAGTTATGTGGCCTGGAGCAGTTGCCGGTGGCTTTGTTTGGATTTGTTTCGTTCTGTGCCGGCTTTGTAACGTTAGTCATAGGGAGTTTTGTGGTGCCTGCATTTCGTCGGAACGGTGTCTGGAAGAAGAGTGTTGTGGAAGAGGTATCAGCACCGGACACCGATCCAGCCTGCTAACTGTTTTTCTGATCTGGTTTGTAGATTAAAAGACTGCGATCGAATTCCGAATCTGTTAAACTCATCTGCAGCAGGCACGCTTGAGGAGAATCCCCCGTCGATTCTTTGACAAATCCGACAACTGGATGCGGGCTTATCAGGCTGGCAGTTGTCGAAACTTGTGACTGGTGAGAGGTGTCTGATGATCATGTTTGCTGCTGGTTTGCAGAATACGACGAGTGACCTGCTGGCGATTCTGGGGATTGCGATTGCGCTGTCTGCCTATCTGTCCGGGATCCGCCTGTATGCGATTCAGAAGATTGCTGACATTCCAGATAATGATCCACAGAAGGAAGATAAAAAGCGGAAGATTCAGGTCAAGCTGGCCTGGTTGACGCTGGCCGATGCGCCGATGGTCTTTTCTGCCTTTCTGCTGGGGCTGACAGTCCTGTTGTATCCAGTGACGGGGATGACTCCCTTTCGCTGGTTTGTACCGCTGGGCATGGGGCTGTTTCTGTTTGCGGGCGTAGCGATGGTGGTTCAGCATGTGATTGCCTGGTACAAAACATTATCAGAACTGATCGATCAGGTGGCGTTAAATATCATGCTGGTGATGTTGATCGTGGCAGGTGTGCTCTGGTGGATCTTTCTGTATGTGGAACAGCATTAGGGGAACTCGTGGATGGTGATGGAAGATCTGAAACGCGAACTTGAAACAGTAGCAGGTCAACCGGTCGCTGAACTGCAGGCGGTCTATGATCGGCATTCCGAAGATTCAGCGCTGGCAACAGAGCTGGTCTCATTTCTGGCGGATCCGGAACTGCAGAAACCGGCCAGCTGGCTGTTGAGGCGGTCGCTGGAGGCGGGGCAGACGTTGAGTGTGACTGAAGCCAGGCCGCTGTTTCGCAGTCTGTCGGGACTGAAAGACTGGGAGACCCGATTGCAGATCCTGCAGAGTCTGCCTTACCTGACGATCGGGAAGCGGGATGTTAAGCTGCTGGAGGCCTTTCTGCGGGACTGCCTGGCCGGTGAGAATAAATTCGTCCGGGCCTGGGCTTATAACGGGTTTCATGAACTGGCGCTGCAGCATGAACAGTTTCAGTCCGAGGTCGATCAACTGCTGGCGCAGGCGCTGGAAGACGGTGCGGCTTCAATCAAAGCGCGTGTACGGAATATTCTGAAACAGCAACTCAAACATCAGGGGTAAACGAAATGGATCTGCCGACGTTGACTTCATTTTTCATGTGGTGCTCCGTCTTCAATGGCGGACTGCTGCTGTTGTGGACCTGCTGTTTCCTGTTGATGCCGGATCTGGTGTATCGGACTCAGAAACGCTGGTTTCCTCTCCCTCGGGAGACCTTTGATGTGGTAATGTATGTGTTTGTGGGCGCGTTCAAGCTGCTGTTTCTGGTGTTCAACCTGGTGCCTTATCTGGCGCTGTTGATGATCGGCTGAAGTCGATTTCGGTGAGAATCTAAATGATGGAATTAGAGTCTGCTGACAATGCGGAAATCATTTTCCCGATGCGGTTTCTACTGATCGTCTATTTTGTCTGGGTCTGGCCTTTCACGTGGTTTGGCCTGGCTGTCAATCAAGCAGATTTGAGAGCAGGAAGCGAACCAGCATTTCCCTTTTTATCACCAGCGGGAGCTGAGGGGATTTATGAAGTTCTGTTCTTTCCCATCGTCTCGCTGTCAGATATTTTCATTCTTTTGTGGTTATTGCGATTCATTTTACCTCATTCATTAAAGCACAAGTTAGTCTGGGAGGCTTCTGCGACTTATCAACAGGATGTTAAAGTTAAGAATGATAAGTTGGCTGTCTGTTCCCCTTTTCTGGCTCTACTGGGGACAGTTGTGCTGTACTATGCTGTATCGCTTATTCGGGTGGATCGTTCTCGCCGACAACCGGTGGTTACCTGGGAAGGACCCGCGGCAGAGCATTTTGAGAGGTTGCTTGCCCTGGGGGGGACCTTGTCCTATCTGGGAATGGTTTTGGGAATTGTCTCTTTCGCATGGTTTACCTCCCGGAAGAACTGGATGGCTGTTGTTGGTGCATTTGTGGGATTTGGTAATTTCTTTGGTAGTTTCGTTCTCGCTTGTGCGATTTATGAAGACTGATCGAAAGAGTTTAGATTAATGGCTGTCCCGGCAGGCGCGTTTATGTCGGGGCGTGTGTTGAATAGAAGTGTGAGAACGTATGACAGGACAACCATTCAGGGAAGTTATGGGTCCCCTGCCCGGTGAACGGGATTTTGATCCGCACGAAGGCGATCTGGATGCCCAGGTGGCGTGGCGTAACTTTGGCGGGTTGACGCTGGGGGAAGCCTATGAAAAATTTCAGGAAAACCCCTTTGTCTACCAGGAAGATTTCATGTGGATGGGGGGCAAGGCGTTTGCTTATTATTTTCCGGTATTGGAACGTTACGTGCTGGTCACGCCGGTCTGGAGTGAGGCAGCGGGATCGGAGTGGTGTCAGGTGTATGGACTGGGGGCCGCGATCCAGGTTCAGTTTGCTGAGAACTGTCTCCCCGAAGTGCGACAACTGGTACCCCGCGTGTTGCCTCTGATCGCGCAGGTGAAAGAGTCGTTCGACGCTTATGTCGCCAGCGGACACCCCTATTATTCCGATCCGGAAATGCAGCAGCATGTGATTCGGGAATGGAATGAACTGGAAGACCATCTGCAACAGTTTGGGGAGACGTGAATGGCTCGGGAGACCGAAACCTCGGACGAAAATTTATTGTCCAATGCAGATCAGATTCCGGAAAAGGAATTCCCCGGGTTGTTGATTTCCATTCGAGGTCTGGCCGGGATCTACGTAGTCTGGGCATTTTTCTTTTCCATTTTTGGAATGTCGATCAATCAAGCTGATCGATTGGAAGGCCAGCCAGCGACGTTTGGTTTTCTACAGGTGTTCGGTGAGACTCGATCTGTTTACTTTTATAATCTGTTGTTTTTGGTTCTGATTTCGACCTGCCTGGTCATCGGTCTGTTGCTCATATTGCGTACTGTTTTTCCTGAACACCTGGGAAAGTTTTTGTGCTGGAAACTTCCAGCTGGTTATGAGTTGAAAGAGAAGTTCAAATCGAACTGGCCGGCGATCCTGACTGCGTTATCAGGACTGCTGGCGTCTGCAGTCCTGTTATATGCCCTCACACACTTCCAGAATGACAGATCGCATCGACAGCCAGTCATTTTCTGGAAAGGACCGGCTGAAGAATATATCGAATGGCTGCTGGTGACAGGCTGGACCTTAAGTTACATCACATTCTGGGGATACATTGTCACGCAGTCCTGTTTTCGAGGTCGTTGGAATGCTGTGGCGTTTTTGGGCCTGTTTCTGGGTAGTCTCAACTTTCTGGCAAGCTGTTTTATCGGTCTGGTGTTCCAGGCTGACTGACGGAACTGGCGCCAGCGCGTTTTCATTTCAGTCTCTCTCGTGTTCTTAAGATCGAGACACCCTTCTCTTTCTGTTTACGTAACTGTCGTGTCGGATATTGGAATGGATTTGCAAAATCGACTTGTGCGCCGATCGGCATGAATCTTGCATCTGGTTCTATTAACGCTCGTCCCATACTGGAACAGGCAGCTGAATCAGCAAGTTGCAGAACGGAATTCAATGAGATTGTTTCAAACAATGAATATTCGACATGACATCCTCGCCAGAATGCAGATTCATGCCGGTTGTGAAAGGTTTTGCATGAGTTGTGCAGGATGCTGCAGTGTGAACTGGTGGCTTTCTGCAGGAACTGATTTTGTTTGTTTGATGATTCAAAATTCCGCTTTCCCAGATATGAGAGATCTTTATAATACGAGATTGAGCAGAGGCTGAAACAAAACCCCGTTGATGCCTTCGACGCTACCTGCCCCCCTTAGTTCCTGATCGGTGTCTGCAGATGCCGGTCGATGGTTCCTTCAAGAAAAGAGGCCTTCCCATGAAAAATCAAATCGTAAAAAACGTCCTGCTGTATCTCGGCGGGGGAATCTTATGTGTGGTTCTGCTGTTCTGGTCACTGGAGTCCTTTAATGTGGCCCAGGGACACTGGGAAGCGGAGATTGGTCAGGCAGAACAGCAGCTGGCTTTGACGCTGCGACTGGCAGGCCGCGAAGACTGGTCCCTGCGTCGCCAGGTGGTGTTCTCCGATAAAGAAGCCGGCGTGCATCCTGCGGGAACGTTCTCTCTGCCGGAACAGGCAGAACAGATGCGGGGCAATAAAGTGACGTTTGAAGACACCACGATTCTGCCCGGCCGCGTGAAGTTTGAATGGGAAGGTCACCAGTTTGATCTGATGCCCGATCGTCTGACCGTAGATGGGAAACAGTATAACTGGAAGAACCAGGAACCGATCGCACTGGTTAAAAGAACGGGCGTCCGTGAGCTGTAAGCGATTCTGGCAGTTGGTTTCCGTTCAGATGGGATGACAGTCGGGAGCGAAGCAGTGGCGCTGGATATCGGACTGGAATTGACTGAGGGGGGGACGGATCCGCTTGACCGAAGTCAGGTGGTGAGCCTGGAAGCCGGGGAAATGGCGTTTCTGTATGAGCCCTTTCAGGCATTCCAGAACCAGACCGGATTGGTCATTTTGCCATTTGAAGATACCAGGGTTACGGGGGAATACCTGAAGATCTTCGAACGACTGCTGCTGGAGACAATGCGTGTTGTGGAATCCAGTCCGAATCAGTGGGAAGAATTCACCGAACTGCAGTATCACCCGCAGGAAGTGGAGATCTACACGACACTCTTTCGATCAGAGCTGCAGCAGAAATTAAACGGACTCGTGGAACTGACGCGGGCCGCAATCGCAGCGCAGCGGGTGCTCTTCTTTTATGGGGATTGATTTTTTTCCGCAGCATCCGGCTTGCGTAATTCATTTCCTTTCACCGTGCCTGTCTGGCTTTTCAGTGTGAGGATTTCTACCTCGGGGTCGTTGGAGACTGCCACGTTGTCGAAAACGTGGACCGGAGCAGTTGGGTTTTGTATCAAAAATGCAGTGCGATGAAAATCACTGATCCTGTTGTGGGAGGCAAAGACGGTGGCCTCACTGGCTTGCAGGGCGTGACGCCAGTGATGGAAGCGATTGCCGCTGAGCGTGACCTCCGCACCAGGCAGTGCCCAGACTCCGAAGTTGGGGGGACCGACTTTGCGGAGTGACGTCCCCGCGAATTCATTGTTTTCCGCCCGCAGTTTCCCGGCGACGCGAATGCCGGCCACTCCCCCTCCACGAATGGTATTTCCGGTGAGGGTGACATCGGCGCCCGCGAAGACCATGAGGATGGGAGGCAGACCTCCCTGGCGTGCGAATTCATTTCCCATGAACTGGACGGTCCAGCCGGCATGAACCCCGACGGCGACCTGCGCGTTGTCGATGATGCGGTTGTTGATCACCGTGGATCGACCGGACTTACAAGCCGCAAAGCCGAGGCCTGCGGTTTTGTTGTGATGACAATAATTATTGATGAGTGTAGTGACGGCGTCGCCCTGCTGGCCAATGCCGGACTGTCCGTTCTGATAACATTCATTGCCGATGATGGTGGGAGAGGCGTGAGAGCGGGAGCCGATGCCTGCCAGCTGGTTCTGATAGCAGCGGTTGTTGCGGATCAGCGGAGCGGCTGACTCGCTGGAGCCGATACCGGCCATGCCGTTTTCATAGCATTCATTGTCTTCAATCAGGGGACGCGTATTGGCGCCGGTGCGGGAGCCAATACCGGCGCGGCGGTTCTTGTAACACTTGTTGCCGCGCACGAGGGGGCAGGATCCTTCGCTGACACCGATGCCGGCGCGGATGTTTTCAAAGCAGGTATTATTGATGACGGTCGGGCTGGCGTCATCGTGTCCGATGCCGGCGTAGAAGTTTTCGAAGCAGGTGTTCTCTTCGATGACTGCCTGCGAGTCGTGCATGGAGCCGATGCCGCCACCCATGTTGCGGTAACAGACATTGCGATAAATGTGCGGCGTGCAGCGTTTGCCTTCCGTCGCCAGGGCAGCGATACCGGTGTAACCGATGTGATGGACGATGTTATTCTGCACCGTGCAGGTGACTCCCATGATGGCAACGCCGGGAGTGCCGGGAGCACCGATGTGCTCGTGTGACTGTTCTTCACCCCGCGTGGCGTGGTGGTGATTCCATTTCTGTTCGTCGTACATGCCGACGCCCGTGATGGTGAAGCCGTCCAGTACCGCGTTCTCTGCCAGCAGGACTCCGGCTCCCTCTGTCTGTCTGCTGCCGTCGATGATCGTGGCTTCAGCACGCTTCAGGCCGCGTTCTCCCCTGCTCTCGTCTCCGGCACTTTTGAGTGAGACACCTGGTTTCAGACGCAGGCGTTCATAGTAGGTTCCTGCTGCGACCAGGACGGTGTCTCCCGGTTGTGCGGCGTCGATGGCGGATTGAATCGTCGGAAACTTTTCGGGAACGGACAGAGTGTCCGCGATTAGCGTTCTGGAAGTAATGCAGAAAGTCAGCAGACAACTCAGGGACAGCAGAGTGAGACGCGGGAGTGGGGTGGGAAGATGATTGCGCGAGCACATGGCAGTTTCTCCTCAACGCGGCAGGGGGGGAATGTTTTATAGCTTCCAAGCTACCAGATTGAACGGGTGGATCAAGCAATTTCCTGTCCGTTCAGGAACACTGTGAAACGACAGATTGTCAGCTAACCGCTTGACCAGTGGTTGTTTCCTCTGGTATAAAACGGCTCTATTCAAAAGAAAGGCCCCTCTGCGCTTATGGCTCTGCCCCTGGATCTCTGGCTGATTCATCCCGATTCAGAAATGTGTGACGCGTTTCGGGATCGCTTTCAGCAACTCCCCCACGTGACGGTAATCGAAAGCCGTTTTGAAGACCTGCCCCCGCACGACTGTTTTGTGACGGCGGCGAATTCGTTTGGCATCATGACCGCCGGGATCGATGCGGCGGTAGTCCGTTTTCACGGCGAGGAACTGATGCAGCGGATCCAGCATCGCATTATGGATCTGTATCTGGGCGAGCAGCCTCTGGGGACTTCGTTTCTGGAGCCGACGGGAAATCCCGAGTTTCCGTATGTGGCGCACAGCCCGACGATGCGCGTGCCGGGTTCAATTTCCGGGACGGATAAAGTGTATGCGGCGACCTGGGCTTCACTGCTGGCCGTCTATCAGCACAATGTGAGTCACCGCGGTAATGAAAGTGAGCAGATCAAGACGGTGGTCTTCCCTGCGATGGGAGCCGGTTTTGGGGGCGTGCCTTACCGGGAAGTGGCCCGGCAGATGGCGGTGGCCTGGCAGCATTATCTGGATCCGCCGCACCGGATGGACTGGGATATGGTTATCCGCCGACAGAAAGCGATTGCCTATGATGAGGGGCAGCAGGTGGTTCGCTGAGAATTTCCATTCAGGAGCCGGGAGACAACCAGATGAATGCAGAAGAATTTGTCGCGTGCTGCAAACGGGAGAAAGAGACACTGTTGAAGCTGTTTCAGGATTCCGAGAGTGGCTCGGCCGTGGCGGAGGGCATCGCCGCGTTGCAGCTTTCAGAAGAACAGTCCCGGCTGATGAATCAGATTCTGGACGGAGTGCTGACGGACGTTTTTTACACATTGCTGGTAGGTCTCGATGGAGGTGCCAGTTTGGGTGGTGTGCAGCAGACCTACAAAATCTATGACGAGCAGGATCAGCTGATTTCCGATTGTGGTGATCTGGAAGCAGCCGCCTGGGAACAGTTTCACGGTGAGGCGGATCCGGAAGCAGGTACCGCCGACTGATCTCATTTCTGCTGAAAATTCAATTTCACCCCTCAACATCAGTGCGGGCGGGACTATAAAACCAGGTGGAGCTGCGGGAAGCTCTGATCTGGTTTTGTTCCGTTCTTAAGAAATGCTGATGTCATGCCTTGTCTGTCTGCTGCTGACGAATCTGGGTTGATCCTGTTGACCGGAGCAACCGGATATGTGGGGGGACGGTTGCTGCAGGTGCTGGAATCGCGGGGCGCCCGGCTGCGTTGCCTGGCCCGGCGGCCGGAGGTGCTGCGGGAGCGGGTCGCAGAGACCACGGAGGTGGTTTACGGCGATGTGCTGGAACCGGAGACGCTACTGCCGGCGCTGAGAGGCGTCAAGGTGGCCTATTACCTGATTCACTCGATGGGCGAGGCCGGTTCGTTTGAAGAGAACGACCGGCGGGCCGCGGAACACTTCGCACTGGCTGCCCGTACGGCGGGAGTGGAGCGGATCATCTACCTGGGCGGTCTCGGTAATGAAGCAGAGACGCTCTCCCCTCACCTGCGGAGCCGGCAGGAAGTGGGGCGGATATTAAGGTCTTCGGGTGTGCCGGTGATTGAATTCCGGGCATCGATTGTGATCGGCTCGGGGAGTCTGTCGTTCGAGATGATCCGGGCGCTGGTGGAACGGCTGCCGGTAATGGTGACACCCAGGTGGGTGATGCGGGCCGCCCAGCCCATCGCGATTGAAGATCTGATCGCGTATCTAACCGAAGCGCTGGAGATCCCGCTGCCCGAGAGCCGCATTTTTGAGATTGGTGGTGCCGATCAGGTTTCTTATGCTGATATCATGCGGGTTTATGCCCGGTGTCGAGGGATGCGGGTGCGGATGATTCCGGTGCCGGTGCTGACCCCTTATCTGTCGAGCCTGTGGCTGGGACTGGTGACGCCGCTCTATGCGCGGATTGGCCGCAAACTGATTGAAAGCATTGTGCATTCGACAGTGGTCCAGGATGAGAGTGCGCGAGATAGTTTTTCGATTGAGCCAATGGGGATTGAGGCGGCGATGCAGCGGGCGCTGTCCAACGAGGAACGCGAGTATGCGGAGACCCGCTGGTCGGATGCGGTCTCTTCTTCGGGACGCGTGCGTTCGTGGAGCGGCGTGCGGTTTGGAAACCGGTTGGTGGATGCTCGGAGTATCGCAGTGAATTGTCCACCTGACATCGCCTTTGAGCCGATTCAACGGATTGGGGGCGAGACGGGCTGGTATGCTTGCAACTGGCTGTGGCACCTGCGGGGCTGGCTGGATCTGCTGGTGGGAGGCATTGGAGTGCGGCGCGGCCGGGCGCATCCGGTGCAGTTGCGAGTGGGCGATACGGTTGATTTCTGGCGGGTGGAAGCGTTTGAACCGGGCCGTCGGCTGAGGCTGGCGGCCGAGATGAAGCTGCCCGGTCGTGCCTGGCTGGAGTTCGAAGTCAAAGAGGATGCGCACGGTTCGACCATTTCACAGACAGCAATGTTTGATCCGGTGGGACTGTGGGGGCGGCTGTACTGGTATGCGGTCTGCCCGCTGCATTATTTCGTGTTTGCGGGGATGCTGAAAAATATCGCTCGAGCAGCGGAACGAGTCGAGGCTGAGAAGACTTCTTCCGAATCGGCTATTTCCCGGTAGTCCCCCTGCTCTCTTTTTCGTTATGGCATTCGGCGGTCGTTCTGTTCTATGATATGTCTGTCTGTGATGAACGCCCCACTGTCAGTTCTGAAAAAGGGAGCCTGCGATGACGAAAGTCTTACTCACCGGTTTTGAAGCCTACGGTTATACCCCGGTCAATCCTGCGGAGTCGGTGGCGCGGGCGCTGGATGGGGCTATGGTCGGCGGTGCGGAGATTGTCTCGCGAATTGCGCCGAACACGTTTTTTAAATGCATCGATTTCGTGAAGGCGGCGATCGAGGAAGTCCAACCGGAACTGGTGGTGATGATGGGCGAATACGGGGGCCGGTCGATGATCACCGTGGAGCGCCTGGCACAGAACCTGAATGACGGGACACGCTATGGGCTGGTGGATAACGCGGGGCGCGCGATGCAGGGAGGTTTGACGGCAGCTGACGGTCCCGCCGCGTATTATACGACGCTGCCGATTCGGGCGATGGTGCAGGCGATGCGCGATGCAGGAATTCCGGCTGACATCTCGGATGCTTCGGGGACCTTCTGCTGCAACCATCTGATGTATGGGATCCTGCATCATCTGGCGCAAACGGAGTCGCCCATTCGCGCAGGCTGGATCCATCTGCCCTATCTACCAGGCGTGGCGGCACTGGTGGAGAACCTGGGGGAACCCAGTATGTCGGCAGAAACCTCGACGGAAGGGGTCCGTGCCAGCATCGAAGCAGCGCTGACACATCCGCAGGACATCGATGCCGCGAGCCCTTCCCGACTGCAGATTTGAGGGCTGTTTTCCGTTGCTCGATGCGATCTGAAATCTGCATCCGAAATTCTCATTCTGTTCATCGGCCTCTTGTTGACACAAGAATAGTATCTGGCATAATGTTTATTCCCCGGTGCCATCTCCTGTCAGCATAGTGTTTGAGGCTGTTGCAGGAGGTGGCTGTTCCAGACAGTCAGCAGGAGAACGGATCATGATCATCTACGGCTCGCAGATGTATTTCAAAGAGAACGTCGTCAAATCAATGGGGGTCTGCGAGCACTGTGGCCGGTACAGTCAGCAGACCAGTTACCAGGGGCGGAAATTCGGGCACATCTATTTCATTCCCCTGTTTCCCATGGCGCCGCGGTCCCAGGTTCTGAACGAATGCGGCAGCTGTAACATGGGAAGTCATATTCCGCTGGAGCAGCTGGAACCGATCCTGGAGGACATCCGCGATAATTTCAAGACGTGGATCGGACACGTGCAGGACGGGAAAAATGAAGTGCATCTCGAAGGAGAACCTGTCAATGTCGGGCTCCTGCTGCACGACCTGCTGGAGAATCTGTATCTGCTGCAGGAAGTTGACAGTGCCGGTTCGATAGTTTCGGTGCTGAAGTCACAGGATATGCATTCGGAGGCGGAAATGGTTTCCGCGCGTTGGCATGAGCTGCAGGGGGATCTGAGCCGGGCAATCGCCAGTTATAAGACAGCGCATGAACACAGCCCGGAAGAGATTCGAATTCTGTATAACATCGGTCGCCTGCAGCAAATGCAGGGAAACAATCCGCAGGCACTGTTGACCTATGAAAAGTGCCTGGAGATGGAGCCGGACAGTCTGCGGCTGCGGTTGGATATTGCCGGGATTCATGAAAGCGAGAAGGATTTCCCCAAAATCGTCGAAAGCTACGACAAGGTCTACGATCTGTGTCCGGAACTGGTTGGGGACAAGGGGATGAAGAAAGTCTATAAGAAGGCCTGTAAGAAATCGGGAGTGCAGGGAAAGTATCTGTGAACATCCCGGCTGGTTTGATTTGAAAACGGGGCTGCAGCAATTGATAAATTAATGTGAAAGGTAATAACAGGGATGTGTGCAACCAGGAGAGGCGGGAAGCAGGAAGAGGAAACTTCAACCGCGAAGGTCATCGTCATGCTGATGCTGGCGATTGCCTGTTTTGGCTGGGCCTTTCTGGCAGCCGCTTATGCTCATGAAAAAGAGGGCTGGCGACAGGCATCGACGAATCTGGTCGAGGACCAGGATGGAGTGCAGTACGATCAGCGATTCGAAGACGGGGGGAGTATTGTGCGTCAGTCCCGGTCTTCGCTCTGGGACTTTATCGGCAATGCGTTTCGCCAGATTCCGAATGTGTTTGGCGTGCTGGCTTTTTCCTTTCAAAATCGCCTGTGGCTGGTCATACTGATTCTGTGTCTGGAAGCCGGTGCCCTGGGACTGGGCTATGCGATGAGTAAAATAGACTGACGTGGTTTGCCTGAGAATTCTGTCACCTGAAGGAAAGCGAGTAGCATGACCGAAGAACCCCGACCACGCCGTAAGCGCAGACGGCGTCCCGCCAGTGAGGGGGAAGCTGTTGGTAAGTCACCCCGCCACCGCAAACCTGCGACGCGCAAAACGCCCCACTCTCAGGACAGTGAAGTTCCAGTGAAGAAAAAATCGGGTACGAAATCCGGAAAAAAGAAGAAAAAGAAACGGAAAGACGATGATGAGGGGCTTTCGACCAGGCAGGTAGTCATTCTGTTGATGATTGGCATTGGTCTGTTTGGCTGGGCCTGTGCGGCTGCCGCTTATGCGCATGCTAAAGAGGGCTGGCGGTCGAATGAAGTCGAACGTTTCGCGGCTGAGAACGGAGGCGATCTGGAGTCTGATTCGCGGTTGACCCGAAGGACAGCAGCGAAGAGCGCGATGATCAAGACTGCGGTGCGGGCGCTGATGGATTTTATCGGCAATGCGTTCAAACAGATTCCCAACTGTTTCGCGGTGATCGCATTTACGTTCTCGGAGCGACTCTGGCTGGTGATCCTGTTTGCGGTGCTCGAAGCGGGAGCCGTGGGGCTGGGTTACGTTATGGAAAAAGTGGGCGAGAGTTTTGTGGAGACGCCCCGGTATTGAGGTTTCTCGATCACTGTTGGCGAGCCAATAGTGCCACCCATTGTTGTTGATGACGGTTTGTGGGCTGGTCTTTGCGCACTTTTATGAACGCTGCACTGTCAGTTTCCTGCTCGCTGCGCTCGGCCCGAATTGCATTCGGGCTTACCCATTTAAGGTCGGCTTGGATTGATGTCAACTTGGACGCTGGCCCCCCTTTCACACGGAGTGAGATGTGCAGCGCACTGTCGGGCAAGCCGACGGTGGCACACGCCAGTCGAACTGGGCACACGCGTGTGCTGTTGTTAAAAAATAGGCCCCGATGTTTTCACAAGATGGGTACTCACCTGGCGGGCTGCCACACAGGGCAGCCCCTACCAGAGTGGTAAGATGAAAGTTCGTCAGTCCGCTTTCGGTTGGGGTAAGTCATCCAGGTTGAAGCGGACGGAGACGACGGAATTCTGGTTGGCGTTGTCGCGATATTTAACGTAGGTGGTCGCGACGATGGTGCCGTCGGGCAGCAGTTCGACACCGGGGTAGCCACAGTCCCCTTTGCGTCCATACTGGTGCAGCAGCTTGATGCGGTATTTGCCGTCCCGGCCGTTGACGATGTCGTCATACGTGCCGACCCAGGCGACGAAGTGGCCGCGTGTGGAACTGCCAGGCGCCTGATCACGGAAGCAGATCACCAGTTGACCGTCTTTTGTGAAGACCTGTTTGTGCCGGTCGCCGGTCAGTCCCCAGGGAGTGTCAACCGGCTTCGTCCAGGTTTGACCTTCATCGTTGCTGAACATCATCAGGCTGCGGCCCTTGTGTGTGTTTTCCCGCATCAGGCAGCAGAGCTGTTTACCGTCCGGGCTGCGGAAAACGCAGGGTTCGCAGGGATTTTTGCCAGCGACTTCTGCGACGATCCGCGGTTTGGACCAGGTGAAGCCGCCATCTGCGGAGATGGTCTGCAGAACAACCAGCGGCGCCCGATCTTTGCCATTCGGTCCCCGATGATAGAGTCCCAGGTAGCGTCCATCCTTAAGGCGGACCATGCTGCTGAACGTCATCACACAGGGAAAACCGAGCGGGGGCATCTCTTTCCAGGTTTTGCCGGCATCCTCACTCATGATGGAAGGCATGCCCGGCCCTCCCCGTTTGCCGAGTGCCGCTGAGAAGACCCAGAGCCGGGCTGTCCCGTCGGGGCCGATCATGCGGTAGATGCTGGGGCAGTTCTGGTGCGTGGAGTAACCGGCGGGCAGCCGGTCATCGATCCGCTGCCAGGTTTTGCCACCATCGGTGCTGCGGGCCATGGGACCGGCGGAGCCCCCGTGGTTAATACACCAGACCGCCAAGATGGTTTTCCGGTCGGGCATTAAGAGTGTGGTCGGGTGCCCCTGGTAGACTTCAGGCGTGCCGGCGGCGATGACCGTCTGGCGATCGGTCTGCTTTGAGAGATCGATGAGCGGCAGTTCATCGGCGGCCTGCAGGTTGACGTTGAGTGTGGCCAAAATCAGGAACAGGAGGATGAGTTTCAGAGAGGTTTTCATAGTGCGCGCTTTTGTCTGGACAGGCTGGAATCAGGGGAGACGGTCTCATTTTACACTGCACGAATACCGAATCACAGTCGAGAAGCAGCCCGCCTTCCAGACTCCGATTTGATTGTTTGACACAGTGTAATAACATGTTATAACATAACTCAATTGTGGGAAATGAGCGTCAGTCTGTCAACCAGAAAGTCCATTATGTATGAAGCCGTCGAGAATCTGGCAGATCGTGCCTATCGGTTTATCAGGCAGGAACTGCAGGAGGGGAAGCTGACGCCTGGCATGCAACTGGTCAATCGCAAGCTGGCTGAGCGGGTTGGCGTGAGTGTGATTCCGGTGCGCGAGGCAATTCACCGCCTGGTATCCGAGGGGCTGGTGGAGCATGTTCCCGGAGCCGGTGCGTTCGTGCGGAATCCGAATCGCGAGGATCTGGAAGAGCTGTATGTCCTGCGGGATGCGCTGGAGAGCTGTGCCGCCGCGGAAGCAGCCCATTACATCACGCCTCACCAACTGGATGATCTGGATGCGCTGATGACCGAGTTTCATGAAATTCGCGATCTGGTCAGTCAGCGGAGTGAAGGCTACGCGACGCCGTCCCAGTTTCATCGCTGGCTGGATTGTGAAGCGGTCTTTCATCAGACAGTGATCGAGGCTTCCGGGAACCGGCTGATCGCGAAAGTGATCCGGGAGCACAGTGCAGTGACGCTCGTTTTTGAATCGCAGCGGAACAGTTCCCGGCTGTTAACCATGGAACTGGCGGAACGGACCTGTCGTGATAAAGAAGACCTGCTGGCCGCGTTACGTGCCGGCGATGGTCCCCGGGCCCGCGAAGTGATGAGTGCCCAGATTCAGCGTGGTTGCCGGGATGTGCTCGCATTTCTCAGACAGCAGGAACGCCGCTCCTGAGCCTCTGGAAGATTCTTTTCAAGCTCATGTATGTCAAAGAAAAAACCTCCCCAGCATCAGAGGATTGGTTGTACTGATGACGAAGAGGTTTTAAAACAGTCTCTCACAACGGGAAGTGAACTGGGATCAGGATTTTTTCAGGTCGAAGTTAATGGTGTTTTCGCCGGCTTTGACGTCGGCTTCCAGTTCGGTGTCTGTGTTGTATTTGGCCGGCAGTTTTTCTTTCGTTGATTCTGCCGGTGCACCATCATCGCCTTCGGCTTCCATTTCGTTGGCACCTTCAACGACGGAGGTGATCACGACCTTGTTGTGTCCGATTTTGCAGCCTTTGGTGTTGCGGATATAAACCAGTTCGTAGTTACCGGCAGCGTCCGTGGTCGCGCTGGCAGGACGACCGCTGTCAGGCATGAAGGTGACCGAGGCCCCAGACAGGGGGGAACCTTCGAAGGTCATCGTGCCTGTGACCAGTCCCAGGTCAGGTTGATCGTTCAAGCCGCCACCGCAGCCGGTGAAACTCACACACAGGGCCAGCAGGGCCAGATGCAGCATTCTGTTTTTGTAAAAAAGATCCATTGTTGAAACTCACTTCTAGCATTGAACTTTGGGAATTGAGGAAACGATCCTCTTCCCGTTTTTGTGATCATTCCCGTCGGCAGAGAGGAATGGTCAGTTGACTGAAAGGAGTGTGTCACAGGGCCTGCGGCACACTTGGAATGCAGTAATCTGTTTTAGAAATCGCCAATGGTTTCCCGTTTGGCGCGGGTGCTGATGGCGCGGTAGATGGTCATGTCGATGTTTTCGGAGAGGAAGCGGACACGACCGTCACCGAAGACAAACTGCGCTCCGCCAGTGTGGTAGCTGCCAGCCGCTTCTTCGTGATACGCGTTAATCGGGTCGTTGCTCTCTGCAGCGATCAGGTATTCTGACATTTCGGTGGGGGGGTTACTGTCAGCACCGCCGGAGAAGCAGTGTTTACGGTCACTTCCATATCCACCCAGCAAACTGGAGTCTCCGCCGGAATCGACGACTTCACTGACGAAGATGGTATTAGACAGTCCATCTGTCACGTCACGGAAGCGGACGCTGCTGCTGATAAAGAAAATCCCGTCGGCAGCCATGCAACCGCCGGTGGCTGCCATCTGTGCGGGAGTCGTAATGGAACCACCGTAGCAGTTGTCACCCGAGTTGCCGATGAGCGTCCCCATGTTGCCGTTATAGTTGGAAGGAGAATAGCCGCCCTTTTGAACTCCCTGGGTACAGTCCGGCTGGGAAGGACACCAGAAGACGGAGAGGACGGTCCGTCCGGCCAGCCTCTGTTTGGCGCTGGTAGTGCCTCCGGACTCAGATCCCATACCGCTGGAACTGGGACCCTGAATCTGGTTGTACATGGGGACCTGATCCAGGTAAGGCAGAATGCTGGCGTGCCAGGTCCAGCCGTGGCCGTAATACTTTGAACCGTTCCAGTAGACGATACTTCCTGGGGGAAGAGAACTGAATGTTTCGTGATAGTTGTGCAGCGCCAGTCCGATCTGTTTCAGGTTGTTTTTGCAGCTGTTGCGGCGGGCTGCTTCGCGGGCCTGTTGTACCGCGGGTAACAGCAGGGCGATCAGGATGGCAATGATGGCAATCACGACCAGCAGCTCGATTAATGTAAACGCTTTTCGATTCTTCATCACTTCTCCTTTTTGAGTCTAAACTGCAGAACTAACTACAAATGAAAATGAATCTATTCTGACTGGCTGTTAGTCTTCCGTTCTGGAAGCAGACTGGCGGATTTGGATTTATCTGCTGCTGATGAATTCAGCTTTCAAAGAAACAGTCAGAGTCGTAGTGAATGGGAAAATAGTCTCTGCTGAAGTTGCTGGCAGTCTAGTCCCCGTTTGTGAAAGAGGTGTGAAGAAAATGTTAGCTTCATAAAACGCAAATGGATCTCTGTTGCTTTTTTTAAGTTAAAATTCCGTGAATAAAATTCGATTTTTAATTCACGTTGACTGATATGACCCCACTTTTTCAGCGAACCTTTGACGCCAGTTTTGTGTCTGCATTGCATCAGGTCTGTATTACAGGTCTGAGCAGGTTTGTGCCTTAATTCATCTGTTCTTAATGTGGAATGCAAGGAAAATTCATGAAGGTCTATCTGGATGACGAACGACCGGCGCCGCCGGGCTGGCGACAGGTTCGCTGGCCGGATCAAGCGATTCAATTTTTAAAGACAGGCGAAGTTCTCGAGATCAGTCTCGACCACGATCTGGGGAATGACGCTCGGGGCACAGGCTACGATGTGCTGCTGTGGATTGAAGAGGCGGTCGCGACGCGCGACTTTGATCCGCCCGTGATTCAGATTCACACGGCGAATCCTCCAGCACGCAACCGGATGCTGGCAGCCGTCGGTTCCATTCAGCGACTGACCGAGTGTTGCTGCGGCGCAGATTGAAATGATATGAAACAACAGGGGCTCCCGGGAGAAACAGAATTTCCCGGCAGCCCCTGCTCTGTTCCTGGTCAGAGCAGGTTGGAAAGGATGAAGCTCTCCCTCAGCATTCCTGCCCGCCTGCTTCAAACATGGCGTCGAAGCGACGCTGCATCTCTTCCCGTGACACGTCTTCAATCTGGCTGCCCAGCAACCATTCATGGCCAAAGGGATCCTGGACTTTCGCGGCGCGTTCGCCATAGAACTGGTCTGCGGGTTCCATGATCAGGGTCGCACCAGCCGCGACGGCCTGTTGTGTCATCGCGTCGACATCCTGGACGTGGAGATGGATCGAAGAGCCGGTGGGGGTTGATTCTGTGGGAGCGTGAATGCCATACTCCGGATACGCATCCGAGACCATGATCGTCGCTGTGCCGAATTTGAGTTCCGCGTGTCCGATCCTTCCGCCGGGTTCTGTCAGGCGGAACTCCTCAACCGCCCCGAAGGCCTGCTGATAAAACTCGATGGCCGCGGCGGCGTCCCGGGTACGCAGGTAGGGGAAGACTTCTTTAATCGGATTAGTCTGCTGGCTGGGGTCGGTCATGGCTTCAATTCCCGTTTCTGGTCAGGTGATGTGTTCAAACTTTCAATCAGTTTACCCGGTCAGCAGCCGTCTGTATTGGAAAAAATTATTACTCATTCGGTCCGCATGTGATTTTTCCGGTCTGGCGCGACCGGCCTGTATTCCGCCGGGGTCACGCCAGTGAATTCTCGAAAATCGTGAATCAGGTGCGACTGGTCGTAGTAGCCATTATCCAGGGCCACATTGACCCAGGAGATCGGTTCGCTGCTGACGATCTGATCCAGGACGGACTGAAAACGCTGAATGCGGCAGTACAGTTTGGGGGAGAGTCCGACAGCGTTCTGGAATTGGCGGATCAATCGCTGGTTGCTGAATCCCAGGGATTCGCTGACTGACTTCACGCTGACCGAAGGGGAAGTGCGAATCAGTCCGGCGGCGTAGAGGATGGCCCGGTAATTCCGGGGCAGTTCCGTCAGACGGTTGAGCAGTGCCTGTTCCAGGAGATTGAATCGGGCTGAGACTGACGTCACCTGCATGAGCTGTTCCCGGATGTGGAGCGCATCTGCTCCCCAGAACTCCTGAAGGCTGACATGTTGATTCCTGAGTTCGCCTGCGGGAACCCCCAGAAACGGAGCGGCCCCGCCTGGATGAAAGTGGATCCCGATCGTCGGAACTGGCCGGGAGGTGTCGAGTGCAAAATGGCGTGAGTAAGCACCGGAGACGGTGGCTCCCGAAAAAGAGAGTGCCTTCTCTCCTGCAGGGTCAAAAACCTGGACGGGTCGGTCCTCCTGCAGTTTAAAGACCAGGTCCACACTGCCGGTGGGGAGGATGCGTTCCCGCTGCCAGTCGCGGTGTTCTCCGGCGGAATGCCAGAGGCATTTGACGAAGCGGTCGAGGGGGTTCTTGAAGCGGGTTCGTGATTCGAGCATGGGGCCGCTCTCACAGGGAATCTGGTTCGACCAGTTGGTCAGTGATAGTGTCGGAGGCCGGTTTCGGACTACTTTACCTGACTCTATCCTAAAGCAAAATGAGGGGCTGTTCCACCTGTAAAGTCTCTTACCCTGTCTGTTTTGCTGGTGGAAGTGCTGTCGCTACCAAAAAAAATCCCCCTGTTGGTCGAGTTCCAGGAACTCTTAGAACAGGGGGCTGTCATTCTGCCAAATTCAGGCGAGAAGATTACTTCTTCTTGCTGGTTTTGCCTTTGGCAGTTTTAGGTGCAGCGGCTGTGGTTTTGCCAGTTTGCTTCTTGGCAGTTTGCCCAATCTTAGAAGTAGATTTGGCCATCTTGGTGTCTCCGAAAAAAGGAGGTTGAGAAACAGATATGAACTAAGATATTCATATCGACGCGTAAGTTACCAATCTTTCAGGAATTTGAAATATCAGAGTTCACAATTTTGAAATTTTATGAGGAAATATTTTTCCGTGGCAGTCGCGCGCGTCTGTGAACGCGTCGTGTGAAGCGTCGAGACGCAGGCACGCTGACTCTCTCTGAACCCGATTTGTTTCTCCCCCTGCTCGCTCGGCGAGACTCATATGGCAGCTGGGTGTTCCCTGTCTGGACGATTCCCAGTCACTGTAGGGCAAGCCGACAGTGGCACCCGGGGGTCGATAAAATATGCGTTTTTAAACTGAAAAACAGGCTGTTTATGGTAGCCGCTGGTCTGCTGAAGTATGATATCGGCTTTGCTGTGGCTTCCCTTTCCTGTTCAGTCGGAGACTCGTTGATGGCAGTCCGTCCCGTGTATGTTCCCCGCAATGATCAACCCGGAGTGACCGTGCGCGAACTGGAGTTCGAATGGTTTCCCGGTTTCTCGACGGCACAGAAGCAGCGGTCGATTCGGTCGCTGCACGCCGCGGCCCAGTCAGAAGGGATCGAGCCCGTGCTGGAGATCTCCAGTAAGTCTCCTGAAGAGCTGGGGGTCTCGCTGAGTGCCTTTCACCTGTCCCTGCCGGATGCGGCTGACGGCCGGACGTTTTCCGTGGAGACTGCCTTTCAGGGGAGTAAGGTGTTTGAACGGGGCGGCCCGTTTACGGATCTGCTGAAGGGAACCTCCCGGGAGGCGAAGAAAGACGAACGGCTGAAGAGCTCGGGGCGCCTGATACGCTTTGAATTTCAGGGGACCTCCTGGCCGCTTGAGCCCCGTACTTACTTTTATGACTGGTTGTATCTGAACGCCCTCCGGCAGCAGCCCGGTCTGGATCAGCGACTGGTCGGCTACCGGGGATTTACGGATATCGAGTTCAATCCGAAGAAGTCGATTAACTGCCAGGCGTATTCAGCGGCCCTGTATGTCTCAATTCTGGCGTCCGGGCAGAGTGAATCTATCCTGACTTCGCCCGAGACCTTTCTGGAGATGCTGCGGGATGAATATGCGGCACGGGATGCGCAACTGGCCAGACAGCATGGACTGGCCTGAACCGGTTTGAGGAGAGAGCTAATCGTGAAACGCAGGTACCTGATTGGTGGTGTATCAGTGCTGCTGGTTGTCTGGCTGCTGGTGTGGGACCTCTGGCCGTGGAAGCTGACGCTGACGTTTCTGGAAGACGGCAAGCCGGTCGCCGGTTTGAAGATGGAGGTCGTGATTGCGAACTCGAAAGCGATGAATGGAAAAACGCTGACGACCAACCAGGACGGGCAGATCAGCCTTCCCCGTCCGTCAACCGATGGTATTGCCGTGGTCCGGCTCTGGTTTCCGGATGGTATGCGGGTCAATACCGCTCTACCCATCAGACGGATGGCCTGGACCAGCTTTGATTATAGTTCCCATTTTCATCAGGACGGCAAGATCACGACAAAGTATCCGGGGATGACCGTCACACAACGGAATGCTCCTGACCCGGAGGTAAATCACCAGGCCAGGTAGCTTGATGTCAGGTATAGTTTCAGATCTGGCTGAGGATGGTGGGGTCTTTGATTTTGGTATCCTCGGCCAGCAGGAAGGCTTTACTGAGGATAATCGAGAGCATGTTGTCCCCTTCGAAGGGGAGGAACAGATTGTTCGCTCTTTTGCCGGCCAGGGACTGATTGGGGACGATGCAGAGATAAGCGTCGTTGGGGGACATCAGGATATTGCCGCTGCCCAGGTGGATTTTGTAAGTGTGCAACTTTCCTTCGACCAGCAGGAAATTATCTTTGAAGGAGCACTGACCGGCGATTTTGAGCCGGGGGACGAGCCGCTGCAGAATCTCTTTGCGGGTCTGGGCCGTTTCGGTCAAATCGCCGAACGAGACGCTGTGCCAGTAATCGACGTAATGCCCTTCCGGTCCGCCGTCAGACCAGGTGGGATCGTTGGCGACTGAGGCGACGCCCACAAACAGGTCGACATCGCGCATCAGTTCGCTGAAAACCAGTGGCGGAATCAGTTCCAGGTTGATGGGGGTCTCATTCCCTGCCACTCCCCAGGTGATGGGAGCGGTGCGCTGGTCTTCCAGCAGCGGATAAAAGCGGACCTGGTCGGTACTGAGATAAAGAAAGGTTCCGGTTTCGTTGGTGTCCACTCCATAGTTGTCCCCGACGCCTTCCACCCAGAACTCGCCCCGCAGATTCCATTGGGGGAGCAGCTTCATGGCGGGAAAATAAGAGCCGTCGACCAGCAGCCGCAACTGGTTTTTCCAGCCGCGGGCCCCGCAGAGGGCGTTGAACTGATGCTGTTTGATGATGTGAGCCGCGTAGCGGTTGGAATAAATGCCCGTATTCCGTTCGGCGTCGGTGAGGAGATAGACTTCGCGGTGCGCCTGTTTGAAGGGCTGCTGGACTTCGTGCTGTTCCAGCCAGTCCCGCCAGGCGATGATCTCCTCGGTCGGCTGCTCGATGGGATGCCAGAGCGCGACAGTGGTCGCTTCATTCAGATGCTCAAGCGGGTTGCTGTGACGGTCGACGAGTTGACCATCGAGCCAGATGCCGTCGACGACTTCTTCACCGGTCTGGAAACGCCAGATGATCCTCCGGGCCAGCGTGCCGACCAGGGGATGGTCGAGGTAACGTTCCCGCCAGGTTTCGCAAGGCCAGACTTTCTGTTCCAGGAAGAGGTTGTCGATGCGTTCGCGCTGGGCGGGGAGCATCTTCTGGATGTCTTTCGCGCTGGCTTTGAGTTCCTTCAGTTCCTCGGGGAACTCCTTTTTGACGGCTGCCGGAACCGATTTCTGCTGCTTGCCGTCCGGTTTGAGCCAGACGAGTTGCGTCGTGGTGGTGCCGGTGATGGTGAGCTCTGCAGTGAAGTCGCCCAGGCGCTCTTCGAGTCGGCCGACCTCCGTCAATCCGTAGGCGGGCACGCCCATTTCTTCGATCTCTTCCCGGGGGACCTGCATCCGCTCGGCGGTTTCACTCAGTGCTTTTTCGATGCCCTTCTGGGCGGTGCCGAATTTGACTTTGACTTTCAGGAAGGCGAGCTGGCTGAGGGCGGTTTCGCTGGGGATCTGTCCCAGAGCCCAGACGCAGGCGTTGCCGACTTTGACGGCGTGGGGGCCGATGCCGGGCACTTTTTTATAAGACGAGATCGCCAGGGCTGACAGCGCGCGGGCCAGGCGGGGATCATCGATGAGGCTGCAGCACCAGCAGAGCCCCTTGAGGATATCCTGGTGCAAATTCCTGATCCCCCTCCAGTTTCGGTTTGCGGTCGAACCCTGCTGATCGACCAGGGGGAACCAGACCAGCAGCGATTCGACAAACAATTCCTGCCCGACTGCGTCGAGGAGCGGTTCTACGGTTTTCAGCCATTTACTGGAAGGCTTGCCGGCGGAAGCGGTCTGGCAGTGCGACAGTAATGCCCCCCAGGCATTCTGGAGTGGTTCGGCCATCTGTTGCCCGTCTGCCAGGACCCTGTCCGACCAGGCTTCCCCCGGTTTCAGAGGAAAGCGCACATAATCGGCACTGAGGCTCTGCAGCGTTCTGATGAGCGGGAAGGCTCCTTCTCCAGGTATATTGAGCAGGGTTTCCGCCAGGCCGGACAGCGATTTTTTCAACTGAGCATCAGGCTGCTCTTCTGACTTTTCCAGATAGCCTTTGACACGTTTGACAAAGGTGTAAATGTGTGGGTGGCTCCACTGGTCGAGGGCTCTGGTGCGGGCACAGCTGTCTGCCAGCCAGGCGTATTCGGGCATGGTAAATGGCAGGTTACGCTTCAGTAGCCGGGCCGCGACGTGGACGGGAGCTTTGGAAAAAGCAGGTCTCGGATTCGGCAGCGATTCATACAGTGTGCTGAACCACTCGGGCCAGTCTGTGGAATTCCGATCCTCATACTTCAGATACCGCAGGCCGAAGGCCAGAAAGACGAAGTCCCGCTGGATGGCTTTCTTCTCTGAAAAGATGTCTTCCACGGAGGGGAGGCTGGCTATTTCCGAGAAGTCGCAGACATCCTTGTCTTTGGTAGCGATCAGTAACTGCCGGTAGAGTTCGTCAGCGCGGGCAGAGTATTCCATGGGAGTGCAGGTCTTTTCTGGATTGTGGGGGGCGTCGGGTGGACGGTCTGTTGAAAACGGCTGCGGATCAGCCGCCGACCAGCAGGGTCAGTTTCAGAAAGGTGATGTTGGTCTGCGGCGACAGCGTGATTTCTTCGTCGAGTGATTCGGACTGGTGGTCGTTGACGAGGATCAGCACCTGGTTCCGTTCGAACGCTTCGACGACTTTATCGAACTGCTCGTGCCAGTCGAGCTCGCGGCGTTGTTTCAGTTTGAAGCCGTTGAGTGTTGCTTCGGTATCGGTGGGTTGGACCAGTCCGCGGAAATGCTCAGGACGTCTGGCGTTGAAGTCTTTGACTTCCTGGTAGACCCGGCTGCGGATCAGTTCGCGGACGGTAATGGTTTCCGTGAGAAACTCCAGGGTCAGCTCCCCGGTGATTTTCCCGTTCATGCTTTCATCGCGGATGGTCAAAGTGGTGGCTGACATGAGAGTTCCCTGTCGAATTGAATGCACTGCCCTTCTCCGACGCCTCTGCAGGAAACGCAGAATTGCGCCATTTGTTCCTCTGTGCGATTGTATCCCGGTTGTGTGTCGGGTGCCAGTCCGGATGGGCCGGGGCTGGTTGCTATCGTAATGTCAGTCTGGATATCAGATTCAGATTGACAGCGGGGGTTCAGGCGATACTTTAGGGGTAGCTGCAGGGGGCCGTGGGCGTGTGGCTGTCTCTTAATTCCCTTCACCTGAAACTCTTTCCATGATCCGACGACTGTTCCGCCATTTGCTGATTGCCCTGCTCTGTGGTGCCGTGTTCTTTGTGATTTATAATCTCGCAGCCTGGTATAACCTGCGGGGAGAGCGAGGTGTTTCCAGCAATCAATCGTTTACTTTTTATATGATGATTACGGTCAAAGGATTTGTTGAAGACTATCGCAAGGAGCATGGTTCTCTGCCCCAGGATTTGACGGACCTGCCTGAGGCGGATCAGATTTATTGCACCCCCGATGGGAAGCCTGCTGACGGGTGGGAGCATCCGCTGCAGTACCGTCATGAGGGGGAGACATACGAGTTATTTTCCTACGGTCGGGACGGTCAGCCGGGGGGGATCGGCGTCGATGCTGACCACTATTGGGATCCCCAAAACCGTAAGCAGCCACTGGCGACCTTCCGCCAGTATTTTCTGGAGAGCGAATCTGCCGGATTGGAGAGTAAGCACTTTTTCTGGAGTGGGTTTCTGGGGAGCTGCTTTGTGGCCCTGTATGTGATGCTGATGCTGCACAGCCTGGCGGCGCTGGATGGGAAGCAGGTCTGGAAGCCGAAGCATTATGCCTGGTTTGTCCTGGTTGTGATTGTGACTTCCTCCGCGGTGGGACTGGTGCTGCTTCCGTTGCATATTCCCACAGGACACTGACGCATGCGGTTTCTGTATTTACGCGATCCCCTGTTTCAGACGGCCCTGGTGCTGTATGGGGTGAACCGGCTGCTGATCAAGCCGCTGGTGACGGGCGGATTCTTTCACAATCATTTTAATGACCTGCTTTGCGTGCCGCTGTTTGTGCCGATCGTGGTGTTTGTCGCGCATCTCTGCCGGGCCCGTCCGCACGATGGTCCTCCCGAGCCGTATGAGATTCTGCTGCCGCTGCTGGTCTGGTCGATCCAGTTTGAGTTGCTCTATCCCCAGCTGTCGTTCTGGTCGCGGTATGTGGTCGGGGATCCCCAGGATATTCTCTGGTACTGCGTGGGGGCAGCCGTCAGTTCGCTCTGGTGGCACGTGCACTATCGGCGTCAGCCGGCCTGAGGTGGTGGGTTTCCCCCTGTTTTTCCCGGTACGTTCAGTCGAAAAACAGTCGTGTTGATCCGAATATTGTTGACGAGTGAATAATATCTGGCATAATGTTTAGTTGTGCGGGCCTGCTTGTGTTTGATCGTGTGAGTGATTAGTACACGATCAACTACCAGCGACGCATGTTTAACACCCTTAGAAGGCACTCCGGTTCGTTTTCGAGCCGGAGTGTGTAAACAGCGGCCAGAAAACGTAGCGCCTGTCGGGTAGTGGCAAATCGGTATAAAAACGTAGCGCCCAGATGACCACCTGTTGGTTTTGGGTCAGACTCTCAGTATATGAGTCAGTTCTGATCCGGAAACAGCGGGGGCAAGGGTGATTACAGATATGGAGTTATGGGGTGAGATCCGTCGGCGTGTTCTGACCGGAGAAATCAGTCAACGTGCTGCTCGTGACGAGTACGGTATTCACTGGGACACGCTGCAAAAAATACTGACCTACTCGGAGCCGCCGGGATACCGGCTGACTAAGCCCCGGCCTTCCAAGCTGGAGCCGTTTCTGCCGATCATTCATGAGATTCTGCAGAACGACCGCAGCGTGCATCGCAAACAGCGCCATACGGGGAAGCGCATCTTCGAACGTCTGCGGGACGAACACGGGTATTCCGGTGGAATCACGATCGTCCGGGAAGCCATCCGTGACTGGAAAGCCCAGTCCCGCGAGGTTTTCCTGCCGCTCCGCCATCCCCCGGGCGAAGCCCAGGTGGACTTCGGCTTTGCCGATGTCTGGCTGGACGGAACACTGACCAAAGTCGCCCTGTTTGTGATGACGTTACCTTATTCGGACGCGATTTTTATCCAGGCCTTTCCCCGGGAATGTACGGAAGCCTTTCTGGAAGGACACAAGCGGGCCTTTGAATTTCTGGGCGGTGTACCGCAGCGGATCAGCTATGACAACTCGAAAATCGCAGTAGCCAGTCTGGTAGGGAACCGTGAGCGAAAAGTAACGACCGAGTTCCTGCGTCTGAAAAGCCACTTTCTGTTTGACGATCATTTCTGTCTGGTACGACGACCGAATGAGAAAGGCCATGTCGAGCGGTTGCTGGACTATGCCCGCAGCAACTTCCTGGTCCCCGTTCCCCGGGTTGCTTCCCTGGAGACTCTGAACGAGCAGTTAGTGCAATGCTGCCGGAACGATCTGCAGCGTCAGTTGCGGGGACAGGCTTCCCCCAAACAGAGCCTGCTGGCGGAAGAACAACGGGAATTCCTGCGGCCCCTGCCACAGCAGACGTTCGAAGCCTGCCGACTGGGACAGGCACACGCCGACTCCCTGTCGCTGGTCCGCTTTGATACCAACAGTTACTCGGTTCCCACAAAATACGCGCATCGTCAGATCACTATCGTGGCCACCATCACCGAAGTGCGGCTGTTGTTTGAAGAGACGTTAATCGCCCGGCACCAGCGGGACTGGGGACGGGAACAGACCCGTTTTAACCCGATTCATTACCTGAGTTTACTGGAACGGAAGCCGGGAGGCTTTGATCATGCCCGCCCCCTGGAAGACTGGGATCTGCCGGTCTGTCTGGGCATTCTCCGCCGTCGGCTGGAAGCCGAACTGCAGTCAGACGGCACGCGGGAGTTCATCAAGGTGCTGCGCCTGCTGGAACACCATCCGTTATCCGCACTGAAGCGTGCGGTGGAATACGCGCTGGACATTGATGCGACCCGCGCTTCTGCCATTCGCCTGATTCTGGAATACCAGCAGGAGTCACCGCTGACTCTGTTCAGCCTGGAAGGCCGTCCCCACCTGAAGCTGGTACAGGTGGCACAGACGGATGTTTCTGCTTACCAGTCCCTGTTAATCGGAGGTTAAACGTGACCAGAAAACAAACCAAAAGCCTGGTGCTGCTGCAGCACCATCTCAAGAACCTGAGGCTGCCCACCATCCTCAGAGAATGCGAAAAGATCGCCGCCCGTTGTGCCACTGACAATGTCGACCATCTGGGATTCCTGTTACAGTTATGTGAACTGGAACTGATTGAACGGGAACGCCGGGCCGCGGAACGACGTCTGAAGGCCGCGAAGTTCCCGACGTATAAGACCCTGGAAACGTTCGATTTTCAGGTCCAGCCCGGCCTCAACAAACTGCTGGTCAGCGAACTGATGCGGGGTGAGTTTATCGAGCAGCGGGAGAATATCCTGCTGGTGGGCAATTCCGGCACCGGCAAGACGCACCTGGCAGTCGCCCTGGGGATTGCCGCCTGCGGCCAGGGAAAGCGGGTCCGCTTTTACCAGGTCACAGAACTGATTACCCAGTTAATGGAAGCCCGCGAACAGCGGGAGTTAACCCGCCTGAAAAAGCAGCTCGCGAAACTCGATCTGCTGATTCTGGATGAACTGGGATATGTCCCCGCAAGTAAACTCGGCTCCGAGTTGCTGTTCGACGTGATCAGCACGGCTTACGAACGTTTCAGCCTGATCGTAACGACCAATCTCCCCTTTGAAAACTGGACCGAGGTCCTGGGCAGCGAACGGCTGACGGGGGCCACACTCGACCGGCTCACCCATCGTTGCCATATCCTGGAAACCACTGGTGAAAGTTACCGGTTACAGGACGCCAAACGGCGGCACACAAAAAGCTCAAGCAAGCAACCGCGACTGACGAAATAACAAAAGACCACGCATTCGTCCCCAAACAGCCACATCAGGACGAATCCTGCACAGACAGCGCTACGGTTTTCAACCGGCACGCGCTACGTTTTCTGACCGTTGTTTACAGGAGTGTTCTTTTTGATGAGGCAGGCAGGATATGACAGACTTACTCTTGAGCGACGACTGGAGGATATTTAGTGATGTCCTTTATTTTGAGGTGTTTGGAAGTGACGTAAAAGAATAAGCGCATTTTGTTAGTTATAGATTGGATTGATATGTCAAATAGAAATTATTTGGAAATCACGCCCCAGCCTGGTATGTGGTATGTAAGCAATTTGGGAAATCTCACTCAAGACGCTAAAACGATAACAATTGGAATTGGGGCCTTGCCTGGAAAACGTTTATCGGATTGTATTGTTGGTGGTCCATTTGACACTGAAGAAATTGCAAAGCTTTGGTGTAATGAGCACCCAGAGCATGGTCTTGGTGCCAATGTATGGCAGCAAAAAAATAACTCTTAGGTCGAACTTCATGGAGAAAACCTTTGGCGAAGGGGAAAAAAATTGGTCATGCAGACATGCGAGGAGATAGCGGAATTGCTCTCATCCATCGGATTGTGAACCAGATGGGGTTTGTTTGGAATGCTTTACATCTCGAAGCCGGGATTGATGGATTGATTGAAGTTAGGGATTCGATAACAGAGGAGGTTTCTAATTGTATTGTTCAAGTACAAAGCAAGGCTGGCGAGAGCTATTTTAAGTCTGAAACAGAGACAACATTCGAATTTATTTGTAAAGAGCGTGATCTTGATTATTGGTTACAAGGGAATTCACCAGTAGTTTTGATTGTTTCTAGACCAACTAATGATGAAGCATATTGGGTTTCTATCAAAGACTATTTCCAAGATCCAAAACTACGTAAGTCTCGAAGAATCGTTTTTGAAAAGACACGAGATCGCTTTGAAGTAGGGACTCGCGATCGACTCGCAGCGCTGGCGCTTCCTGTGGATAGCGGCCTTTATCTACCTGCAATTCCTCAAGAAGAAGTCTTGTTTTCAAACTTAATTCCACTTTCTAATTATCCGAAAAGGCTTTTCCGTGCTACAACAAGGTTGAGGTATCCTAATCAAGTATGGGAGCAATTCGAGAAGAGTAAACAACAAGGCCAACCAGAATGGTTTCTTCATGAGAAGTATATCTATTCTTTCCATGACCTTACATTTCCTCCTTGGACTCGAGTTTGCATTTCTGGAACTACGAAAAACTTATCGACGGATGACTGGGCATACTCTCATGAACGCAAAAAAAAACATGTATTTGTACGTTTACTTTTGGCATGTTTAAAAGAATTGTTGTTCCGGCAGGGAATTCGCTACCAAAAGCTTAAGGAACACTATTTTTTTCGTGCAACCGAAGATTTAGGAGAACGAAAAGTGGGCGGTTTGTCTGTCTTCAAATCTTATGAAAGCAAACAAACCGCGGATCGTATCGCATATTTTCGACATCGTGCAGCAAAACTGAAATGGGTACATTTTGGTGATGACTGGTATCTTGAGATTACACCATCCTATCACTTCACGAGGGATGGATGGAAACTGTCACGTTATTTTGAAGAACGTCTGAGAGGTATAAAGCAGCTTGAAAGACAAAATAAAACACATTTAAGGCAAGTTCGTTTATGGGAAGAGATTTTGACCCAGAAATATATTGTACCAAATAGAATGAAATTACATCAAAAATCATTTTTTGAGGATGATTCCGATTCTGAACCGGAAATAGAACCATATGATTTGATCTCTTTTAGTGAGATCTTAAACTTTACTGTCGATAAAAATGTTCCAGAAAAGGTATGGCTGTCTTCACGCTTCAATGATGAGTATGAAAGAAAAGATGTTCAACTGGAGTTATTCGATTGATGCAAATTACAACTCTAGAAGAGCCTTATCTACTATTTGGTACTGGTAAACACGTCGACATTCGATATGGTTTACGGAATTTTTGCCCACTTGATTTTGATTGTGAGTCTGCTCCTAAGAAAATTCGATTAGGTGTAGTAGGTGATTCAAAATCTATAGAAGAGTTGAAGGACTGGTTAGAAAAGTGTCGTGGAGAAATTGAAGCAAAAAAAAGCCATCAAAGAAATTTGTTTCCAAACTGGCCAGGATTCAATACTGAATCTGTATTTTTTTCTGAACTTCAATTTGACTCATCACTAGAACGTCAGATTTCTTCCTCAGATATAAAAACGATTTCATCACTAGCTGTTCGAGATGAACAAATAATTCGAGCAGTTGATTTGATTGTAGCAGAGGTCCAACTATTACTCGAAAAGAAACCTGATGTGATTGCATGTGCAATACCTCAGGAATTGTTAGAAGCATTAAATCCTGGAGATCAGTCGAATAATCTAGATGATGATGAAGATATTGAGAAAGATAAAAAAGCTACATTAGATTTCCATCATCTCTTGAAGGCTAAATGTATGACATTGCCAAGGGCATGTCCGATCCAATTAGTGCTGCCTGCTACATATAACTCAAAATATAAGCGAAGAGGACGTTCGCGGAAAGATATACGTCCTCTTCAGGATGAAGCAACACGAGCATGGAATTTTCACACAGCCCTTTATTACAAGGCTGGTGGAATTCCATGGAAACTTCAGGAAGATTCTACAAAACTCCAAACTTGTTTTGTTGGAGTGGGCTTTTACAAAACTCTTGATCAGGAACGCATATTAACAAGTGTTGCACAAGTATTTAATGAACGTGGAAATGGAGTTGTCGTTCGAGGTGAACAAGCCATATATGAAAAAGAAGATAGACAAATACATTTAGAGATAAAGCAACAAACATTCTGTAAATTTCCGGGGCCTTCGGTCTCTGTGATCAGCATTAAATTGTCAGGTATCTCATGCCGGTTTCCCAGTCGTCGCTGAGTTCCACCAGGACCGCGGTCACCAGCCTCAGCAACGACTCCTCATTGGGAAACAGTCCCGCTACGCGGGTACGCCGTTTTAATTCCTTATTCTGCCGTTCCAGCATGTTTGTGGTTCGCATCCGCTTGCGATGACCGGCAGGGATGGTGAATACGGTCAGTCCTTCCGGGATGTTTTCTTCCGCCCAACTCGCCAGTTTCGGAGCTGTTTTTTCATGAGTGGAAACGAACCGTTTCAGTTCATTCAGCGCATCATCCAGGTCTCTGGCATTAAAGATATTGCGTAATTCTTCGCTCACCTGTTTGCGCAAATGAACCTTGGGAACGTATTGCATCGCGTTTTGCATCAAATGGAACTGGCAACGCTGCCAGGGCGTTCCAGCAAGCATGTTCTGTCGTGCCGCTTTCAGGCCTTCGTGTGCATCACTGACGATCAGCTTCACGCCATGCAGGCCGCGCTGGTTGAGTGAACCCAGGAATTCACGCCAATGGACTTCGGCTTCGGAGAGCGACACAGACACTCCGAGCACGCTCCGGTGACCGCTGGCCAGGACGCCGATCGCAATCAGCACGGCACAGTCCCGCACGCTGCCCTCCACGCGAACTTTTTCATAGCGGGCGTCGAGGATCAGGTATTCCACCTGCCCCAGCGGTCGATTACGCCACGTTTCCAGCTCTTCGTCGAGCAGTTTCGCTGCCCGACTGACCTGTGTACTGGTGACATCAAAGCCACAGAGTTCGGTGGTGATTTTGGCGACCTTACGGGTAGAGACGCCTTGAACATACATTTCAGCGATTGCCAGCTTCAGTGCGCGTTCACTCCGTTCGCCGCGTTCCAGTGCAGAGGGATAAAAGTCGCCGTCGCGTGTCTGGGGCACCTGCAGTTCCAGCTTTCCGAAGGCGACTTTGAAATGATTTCGGCTTGAAACCGTTGGCATAAGAACGGCGCGTTACGCTGCGTTGATACGGTTCGGCACCGAGGTATTCGGGAACGTTCCAGCTTCATCCGCTTCGTTGAACAGGATCTGGAGTGCTTGCGACATTTCATCGAATCCATGATCGGCCAGGAGCTGGACAGCGTCGAGAATGTTGTTAGATTGTTGTTGGTGGGCCATGGTTGGAGTTCCTTTTCTGTTGTGGAAAACATTAAAAAGAAACCGATCTGGCCCACCCTTTCAAGGGCTCGCCGGAGTGGTGCTTGTTATTTTCGCTACGCTCAAATAACAAGCACCACTCCGCCACACAGATAATTTACAGAAGAGATGTTACAGTAACCATTTAGATCGTAACGGGGCAAATGCTTTACTAAACAGAGCGTTAAAACAATATCGTAGCGAACATAAGACTATGCCAGCCCGTGTTGTTGTGCATAAATCCTCATCACACAATGACAAGGAAATAGAGGGCTTTAGTAATGCTGCCGAGGAGAATAATATCGAGTATTGTGAACTAGTATCGCTCCGATCGTCTTTTATTCGACTCTTTAGGAATGGTGAATATCCCCCACTTCGGGGAACATTTCTTTCTTTGGATGAACGGACCAATATTTTATATACTCGTGGTAGTGTAGAATTTTACGGGACATATCCTGGGATGTATATGCCAAGGACGCTTAGAATCGATTGTGATTTGGTTGAACAGACTCCACGGTATCTAGCAGAGGAGATTCTTTCTCTCACAAAAATGAACTGGAATGACACTCAATTTGATGGTGGTTTGCCAATTACTATAAGAGCTGCACGACAGGTTGGTGATATTCTAAAATATTTAGGAGCTAGCTCTCCTGTTCCTGCTCAATATAGTTTTTATATGTAAAAACTGAAATCAATATTTTTTATTATTAAGTGTCTAAACCAGTTCACACTATTCACCTCCCCTTCCCCGAGCCGATCTGTATGATTTTCTGGTTCGTGTTGGTGCGAACCGGGGCTGATGCCCTGCGATTGATGTGAGATGCCTGGTGGTTGTCTGGCTGGGCATGTGTGCTTCATGGAGGTTGCAACACTGTCTGTTTTCTGCTCGCTAAGCTCCGCCTGGATTGCATTCGGGGCTGCCCGGTCTTTATGGATGGGGGAATTGTTTCTGGTGTTTTGCCTGTTACTGGCGACTAGCGCCTTGCCGCTCATGTTTTGTTTTGATTGTCTTTTCTCTTCTGGCGGGCAACTACGCAGGGGTGCCGCTACGAATTTTTTATGCGTGGGAGTCAAGACAAAATTTTGTCCCAATGTGTCCCGATTTTGTCCTGGTTTGTCCCGGATTTTGTCCCAATGTGGCCAGATTCTGTCCTGCTGTGCCCGGGGAACATGGGGAACCGGTGCTGCAGGGTCAGGTGGAGACTTGGTGAAAATCGACGGCGATTCAGGTGCTGCTGCGACACCGGTGCGTCAGATGCAGTGCACGCGAACATGCCTCGCGCGCGAGCCAGATGGGGAACAACATACGATTCGGGATCTGTGGATCAAGTCCAGTTTGTGCAGTGCGCAGCAGAGAACAGGGGGCAGATCTGCAGGTGAAAACGCTTCAGTCCTCGAGGCGGATCGTCACGCTGGCGGCGTGGGCGGTGAGGCCTTCCTTGTCGGCCAGCAGCGTGATGCCGGGGGCGTCTCCCTTCAGACCCTCCTGGTTGTAGTAGATCACCGAGGAGCGTTTGAGGAAGTCGATCGAACACAGGCCGTTGGCGAAGCGGGCGGTGCCTCCGGTGGGGAGCACGTGCGAGGGGCCGGCGTAGTAGTCACCGGTGGCGACGGGGGTGTAGTGCCCCATGAAGATGGCGCCGGCGTTCTGAATTTTGGCGAGCTGCTGATCGGGGTCGGCTGTCGAGATGTGCAGGTGCTCGGGGGCCAGCAGGTCGGTGTAGCGGGCGGCTTCGTCTTCGTCGCGGGCGAGGATCAGGGCGCCGTAGTCGAGCAGACTCTGGCGTGCCAGGTCGCCGCGGGGGAGTTCGTTGAGCTGGTTGATGAGCGCGGTGCGGACGGCTTCGATCAGCGGTGCATGCCAGGTGATGAGGACGCCGGATCCGGGGCTGTGCTCGGCCTGCGAGATGAGATCGCTGGCGACAAACTCGGGGTTGGCGGTTTCGTCGGCGAGGACGATGACTTCACTGGGGCCGGCGATGCTGTCGATATCGACTTCGCCGAAGACGTGACGCTTGGCGAGGGCCACGAACAGGTTGCCGGGGCCGACGATTTTGTCGACGCGTTCAATGCCTTCCACGCCGTACGCGAGGGCCGCGACTGCCTGGGCGCCGCCGACCCGGTAGATTTCGGTGATGCCCAGTTCCTGGCAGGCGGCGAGGATGTCGGTGTTGTAGCCCCCGAAATCGGTGGGGGGGACGACGACGACGATCTCTTTCACGCCTGCGGTCTGCGCGGGGACCGCGGTCATCAGCAGGGTCGAGGGATACGCGGCTGCGCCTCCGGGAATGCAGACCCCCACCCGTTTGAGGGGGAGGTAACGCTGGCGGAGTTCGACGCGGGACTCCCCTGCCTCGCGGAGGACTTTGACGTCGTCCGGCAGCAGAGCCGACTGGAACTCGATGATGTTCTCACGAATGCGACGCAGCGTGGCGAGGTACTCGGGGTCGGCCTGGGCGTGGGCCTCCTGGAGTTCCTCAGGCGAGACACGCATGGTCTCGGGGGTGAGCTGCTTGCGATCGAGCTTTTCCGAATAATCGAGGAGTGCGTCGAGGCCTTTGTCGCGGACATCGTTACAGATCCGTTCGACGACCTCCTGCGGAGAGAGCGGTGCGCCGAACAGTTCGATGGTGCGTTGACGGCCGGCTTCCGAGACGACGTTGCCGCGGGGGCTGAGCTTCTCGCGGAGTTCGCTGAAGAGCGCGGTGGCATCGTCGCGGGTGCAGTCGATGGTCGTGATATCAAGATCGCTGTGCTGTGTCATGAGTCGGAATTCTGCCTGTTACGCGATGCCGGGCACGGGGAAGCTCTGAGCGAAGTCTTCGATTTCCCCTTTGACGGCACTGATGGTCGCTTCGTCTTCGGGGGCACCGAGGACTTTGAGAATCCAGGCACCGACTTTTTTCATCTCGTCTTCTTTCATGCCGCGGGTGGTGAGGGCGGCCGTTCCGATGCGGATCCCGCTGGGGTCGAGCGGCTTGCGCTGATCGTAGGGGATCATGTTTTTGTTGACGGTGATGCCGGCCTTGTCGAGGGCTTCTTCCGCGATTTTGCCGGAGAGGCCGATGGCGGTGACGTCGCAGAGCATCAGGTGGTTGTCGGTTCCGCCCGAAGCCAGTTTGATGCCCCCGGCCAGCAGGGTTTCAGCGAGGGCCTTGGCGTTGGCGACGATCTGTTGTGCGTAGGCTTTGAAGTCGTCTGTATTGGCTTCCTTGAAGCAGACGGCTTTACCGGCGATGACGTGTTCCAGCGGTCCGCCCTGGATGCCCGGGAAGACTTCGCGGTTGAGGTCTTTGGCGTACTTCTTCTTCATGAGGACGAAGCCGGACCGGGGACCACGCAGGGTTTTGTGAGTGGTGGAGGTGACGAAGTCGGCGACTTCGACGGGGTTGTTATGCACGCCCCCGGCGACGAGGCCGGCGTAGTGGGCCATGTCGACCATCAGGACCGCACCGACTTCCGCGGCGATTTCCGCGAACTTGGGGTGATCGATTTCGCGAGGGTAAGCGGAAGCCCCGGCGATGATCATTTTGGGTTTGTGTTCGCGAGCGAGTTTGGCGACCTGGTCGTAGTCGATCTGGTGATTGTCTTCCCGCACGCCGTAGGGGACGGGGTTGTAGAGGGTGCCGGAGAAGTTGAGCTTCATGCCGTGCGTGAGGTGACCGCCGTGGGCGAGGTCCATCGCCAGGAAGGTGTCGCCCGGTTTGAGGACGGTGAAGTAGACGGACATGTTGGCCTGGGAACCGGAGTGCGGCTGGACGTTGGCGTATTCGGCTCCGAAGAGGCTGCAGGCCCGATCGCGAGCAAGGTCTTCGATGATGTCGACGTTTTCGCAACCGCCGTAGTAGCGGCGTCCGGGGAGGCCTTCAGCGTATTTGTTCGTGAGGATCGAGCCGGCCGCTTCCATGATGGCGGCGCTGGTGTAATTTTCAGAGGCGATGAGCTCCAGACCGTCTTTCTGACGTTTGGCTTCAGCCTGAATCAGGTTCCAGATTTCGGGGTCACACGACTCGAGCACGGACATTCCAATCAACTCCCTTGGATGTATTGTCAAAAAACGGGGTACAAACGGTACCCTCAGCAGGAAAAGACTTATTTTGCTCCCTTATAATGAAGGATTGCTCTGAAAGCTACCCAACGGATTCGCGTATCAGTATCCTCAAGGAAAGTTTACCACTCAGGGGTATCTTATTTTTGAGACACTGATCTGATAACCCCCTTTTTTCTCGATATTTTCGAATAAATCCAGTATTACTGAGACTATGGCTGAGACAGAAGAAGAACAGACAGATCAACTGCTGCAGGGGTCGCCGGCGCTGCAGGGAGAGCGTGTGGTTTTCACCGGTACGCTTGCTTCGATGACACACCACAAGGCTTGGGAGTTCGTGGAGCAGCATGGCGGCCAGGCAGCCCAGCATGTGAGCCGGCAGACGACGCTGCTGGTGGTGGGCGAAGAGGGCTGGCCGCTGGAAGAAGACGGTTCGCCTTCGGTCAATCTGAGCCAGGCCCAGGAGCTGATTCAGGAAGGGACGCCGATTCGGATCATTAAAGAATCGGACTGGCTGGCGCTGATCGAGCTCCGCGATCCCGGCGTGAATCTGGATCAGCTTTACACGCCCGCGATGCTGACGCAGATGCTGAAGATCCCGGTGGGGACGATTCGGAGATGGGAGCGCCAGGGACTGATTAAGCCGGTACGGAAGATATTCCGACTGCCCTACTTTTCTTTTCAGGAAGTGGCGAGCGTCCGACGGTTGTCGCAGCTGCTGGAATCGGGCGTGCATCCGCGGGAACTGGAAAGCAGCCTGCAACACCTGGGGAAATTCTTCAACGAGATCGACGCCCCGCTCTCGCAGCTGACATTGTTGTCGCAGGACGCACAGCTGCTGCTGAAAGATGAGCGGGGTCTGATCGATCCGAAACAGGGGCAGCGGGTGTTCGACTTCGGTACAGAAGAGATCGAGATGCCCGAGCTGGCGGGCGAGGAAGAGTTCGAGGGGACGATCGAATTCACCGAGCATCTGAAGGCGCCGGAAGTGAAAGACCGGAGCGCGGAAGAATGGTTCCAGGAAGGCTGCCAGTATCTGGACGCGGGAGAAGCGAAGCCCGCGATCGAGGCATTCCGGCTCTCGCTGCTGGGCGCACCCGATGTGCCGGAAACGCATCTGCATCTGGCCGAGGCACTATATCTGAAGGGAAATACGGAGGGGGCGCTCGAGCGATATTACGCGGCGGTGGAATGGGATCACGATTACATCGAAGCGTGGACGCAGCTGGGTTGCCTGCATAACGAACTGGGGGATCCGGAGGCGGCGCTGCAGGCGTTTGAGATCGCTTTGCAGGTGCACCCCGATTATCCGGATGCGCATCTGCATACCGCGGAAGTGCTGCACCAGTTGAACCGCGTGGAAGAGGCAGTGCCCCACTGGAAGATTTACCTCGAATTCGACGAGATGGGCCCCTGGGCGGATATGGCCCGGCAGCGGCTGGAAGAATTCGAAGACGACGATGAGGAACTGACGTTCCCCTGATGCGACCGGGTTTTTAAAACGACAGCAGAGTTGGACTTGTCGCGGCTGCGCCGATCGGGAAAATCCGGGCTGGTTCGGGAGCCCTCTGGCTTGCTTCCCGGTGGCCGGCAGAGTATGTTGTTATTTTGACGCCAAAATAAAACTTCTGCAGATGGGAAACCGAACCGGATGAAAATTGAACGCATCGAAACACTGGTGTGTCACGCCCGAATGAGAAACTGGGTGTTTGTGAAAGTGATCACCGATCAGCCTGGTCTGTTCGGCTGGGGTGAAGCGACGCTGGAATGGCACACGCGCGGGATCCTGGGGACGATCGAGGATCTGTCGCAGCTGCTGATCGGCGAAGACCCGCGGCGGGTGGAATATCTGTGGCAGATGATGTGGCGGCAGCACTTCTGGCACGGGAGCGGTGTCACGCGTTCGACAGCGATTGCGGGTATCGATCTGGCGCTGTGGGACATTGTGGGAAAGATTCATGGCGTGCCCTGTCATCAGTTGTGGGGCGGTCCGGTGCGGGATTATATCCGGCTGTATTGTCATCTGGGCGGCGGCAACATGGAGTCGTTCTACCAGACCTCGACCGACAATGCGGCGCAGTTCGCGGAGCTGGCCCAGAAAGCGGTAGCGGACGGGTTTACGGCGTTCAAGTCGATGGCAGTTCCCCCGACGATGCCGATCGAGGGTTTGAAGCCGGTCAAAGCCGCGGAAGAATGCGTCGCGGCGATGCGGGAAGCCGTAGGCGACGATATTGATATCATGGTGGACTGCCATGCCCGCCCTTCTCCGGCGATGGGACTGCAGTTCGCCCAGGCGCTGGATCCTTATGGACTCTACTTCTTTGAAGAGCCGTGCTGGCCGGAATCGATTGAGAGCCTGGCGCGGATCAACGCGGCGGTGACGACGCCGATCGCGACGGGAGAGCGGCTGACGCACCTGGCGGCGTTCCGGGATCTGTTCGAGAAACGGGGCTGTGAGATCTGCCAGATGGACCTGACGCACTGCGGCGGATTTACCGAAGCGCGGCGGGTCGCAGCGCTGGCAGACGCGCATCGAATCTCTCTGGCGCCGCATAATCCACAGGGGCCGGTGAGTACGGCGGCATCGCTGGAGTTCGGTTTTTCACAGCCGAGTTACATCATCTGTGAGTCGGTGCACGAGGATGTGCCCTGGCGTCAGGATGTGGTCGAGGAAGGGTTTGAAATCGATCTCGCGACGCGGACGGTGACGCCGAATACGAAGCCGGGCCTGGGCATTTCGATCAACGAGGATGAGGTGAAGAAGCATCCGTTCGAACAGGAGACAGTGCAGCGGGTGTTCTACCAGGATGGGGCAGTCGGTGACTGGTAAGCCGAATCCGGTTAGACGGACGGGGAAGCGAAACTGACGAACAAAACTGGCAGCGCTCAATCGGAAAGTGGAGACGAAGATGAGTGAACGAGCTTTAGCAGCGGGCACGGAGGCGTTCTTTCGGGGACGGATCGGAGTGGCGACGGTGGACATCACGCCGCCGGTGGGGATCTATGCCCGCAACTGGGGGGCTGCGAAACACGATGTCGCCGACTGGATCCATCGCAAATTGACACTCAATGCGCTGGTGCTCTGCGAGACCGATTCCCAGCAGCCGGTGGTGTTTCTGGACGGGGACCTGGGCTGGTGGCGTTCGCTGCCGACGTTTTACCGGTTTCAGTCGCGACTGCTGGAGAAACTGAAGCTGGATGAGACGTCGCTGATTTTCGGAGTCACGCACACGCATGCTTCACCCCCGCTGACAGATCCGGACCCCGATCTGCCGGCGAGTGAATCGCTGGCGGAGTTTCTGGAGCAGGTGTTCGAAGCGTCGGTCAAAGTCACGCTGCAGGCGATGAAAAACGCGACCGAGGCGGTGGTGGAATGGAAGACCGGGCGCTGCGAACTGGCGGGAATGCGGGATCTGCCCGACCCGGATGGTGAGCGGTTAATCTGCGGCTGGAATCCGAACGAGCCGGCCGACGATACGCTGGTGGTGGGGCGGATCAGCGATCTGGAAGGCACGCTGCAGGCGGTGATTGTAAATTACGCCTGTCATCCCACGACGCTGGCCTGGGAGAATACGTCGATCTCACCTGATTATCCAGGGGCGATGCGGGAGACGATTCTCAAGACACTGGGGGTCCCTGCCCTGTTCATGCAGGGAACTTCGGGCGAGCTTGCCCCGCGGTATCAATACGTGGGTGATCCCGCGGTGGCGGATCGACACGGGCGACAGTTGGCGTATGCCACGCTGGCGACGCTGGAGAATATGGAACCGCCGGGCACCTGCCTGGAGTACCAGGGAGTGATGGAATCCGGCGCACCGCTGGCGGTGTGGAAGCACAAGATGGTGACTCCCGTGAGTCTGTTGAAGCGGAAGAAAGTTACCGTGACGCTGCCCATCAAAGACTGGCCGACCGCGGAGGAACTGGAACAGCAGCGGCAGGCCTGCACGGATCGGGCGCTGGAAGAACGTCTGCGACGGCGGCGGAATATCCGGCGCGGGATCGGTGACGGGAGCACGCTGGAGCTGCCGATCTGGGTGTGGCGGATGGGGGATACGATCCTGGTGGGGAGTCCGACCGAGGCGTATTCGATTCTACAGCGCACGCTGCGAGAGCGGTTCCCCGAGCGGACGATTGTCTGTCTGAATCTGATCAACGGGACGACCGGTTACCTGACGCCGGAAGAGCTGTACGACTTGGATCTGTACCAGGTGTGGCAGACGCCGTTTGCGCGGGGCAGTCTGGAAAAGCTGATTGCAGGGATGACCGAGGCAATTCAGGAGATCATTCAGGATTGAGATGCCTGAAGATAAGAAACGAACATTCGAAGCAGAAAGAACACATCCATGACCGGGCTGATTCGAGGGGTACTGCCGGTATTGCATACGCCGCTCCAGGCGGACGAGACGATTGACCGGGACGCGCTGGCGCGGGAGATCGACTGGTGTTTTGAGATCGGAGCCGACGGCGTGTGCGGTGCGATGGTCTCGGAAGTACTCCGTCTGACGTATGCGGAGCGGCTGGAGCTGACACGGTTGATGTCTGAGATGACAGACGGACGTGGCGTGGTGATTGCCAGCGTGGGAGCGGAGAGTACGCGTCAGGCCCTGGTTTATGCGCGGCAGGCCGAAGAGGAAGGCTGTGATGCGGTGATGGCGATCCCTCCGGTGACGACCGCGATTCCGGAAGCGGCGCTGTGGGAGTATTTCTCGACGATTGCGCGGGAGTGTGCCCTGCCTTTGATTGTGCAGGATGCGTCGTCTTATGTAGGGAACGCGATTTCGATCGACTTTTATCACCGGTTGCTGGATGAGTTCGGGGCGGAAAAAATCCGGTTCAAGCCGGAAGCGTCTCCGATCGGTCCGAACCTGTCGGCGCTGCGGGATGCGACCGAGGGGCGGGCGTTGATCTATGACGGCTCGGGCGGGATTCTGCTGGTGGACGCGTACCGGCGGGGAATCACGGGGACGATGCCGGGCGTGGATCTGCTGGACGGGATCATCTCTCTGTGGAATGCGTTGCGGGCCGGCGATGAGAGCGCGATTTACCGAATCTCATTTCCGATCTGTGCACTGGTGGCGCTGCAGTTACAGGCGGGGCTGGATGGGTTTCTGGCGATCGAGAAATATCTGCTGGTGAAGCGCGGGATCTTTACGTCGGAGCAGCGCTGCACGCCGCATGCGTGGGCTCTGGATGAGGAAACACGGGCGGAAGTGGATCGGCTGTTCGATCTGCTGATGCAGGCTTTAGCAGAAGCGTAAGACACACCAGCCGAGAGGGACGAACTCTGTGACTGATCAGGACGAGCTGAAACTCAATTCCTATGAGCCTCCAACACATGCCCGCTACCTGGTGCTGACGCTGTTATGCCTGGTGGCGGCGGTCGCTTATATCAGCCGGAATGCGATCTCGGTGCCGGCGAAACTGATTCAGGAAGAACTGAATATCACCCAGACGCAGATGGGCTGGGTGATGAGCGCCTTTTTCTGGAGCTATGCGTTGTCGCAGATCCCGAGTGGCTGGCTGGCGCATGTGTGGGGGACGCGACGTTCGCTGACCGCGTTTGCCATCCTGTGGTCGATTGCTACGGCGCTGACCGGCATGGTGACCGGGTTCTGGATGCTGATTGGTGTCCGGCTGATCTTCGGGATTTCACAGGCGGGAATCTTTCCCTGTTGTGCAAGTACGATTTCCAAGTGGCTGCCCCATGCGCGGCGGGGACTGGCCAGTGGACTATTGGGAAGTTTCATGTCGATCGGGAGTGCCTTCGGTGCCTTCAGCATTGGTGTGCTGCTGGCGGGGATTCATACAGCTGACATTAACATTCCGGGACTCTCCTGGCGGACGATCATGTATCTGTGCGCGGTGCCGGGGATTGTGTGGGTGATTGTATTTTATTACTGGTTCCGGGACCGGCCTGAGGAGCATCGCGGTGTGAACTCGGCGGAGTTGGAAATTATTCGCGGTGACGAGGTCAAAGAACCAGCGGAACAGTCTCAGGTTCAAGAAGCGGAAGTGCATGCCGAGTCGACTCCCTGGGAGCAGATCCTGACCAGTTTTTCGATGTGGATGATTTGCGGTCAGCAGTTTTTCCGGGCTGCGGGTAATATTTTTTACATGACCTGGTTTCCCGTTTATCTGCAGAAGGCGCGGAATATCAGTGTGGCTTCTTCCGGGATCTGGACCAGTCTACCCCTGTTAACGTTTGTCGTCGGTAATTTTCTGGGAGGGGTTGTCGTGGACTGGGTCTTACAGCGAACGGGCAGCCGCCGTTGGAGCCGACAGGGAGTTGCGATTGTGGCGATGCTGGGCTGCGGGTTGTGTACGCTGTGTGCTTATTTCGTGCAGGAGATGAAGCTGGCGATGACGCTGATTTCGGTCAGCATGTTTTTTGCCGGGCTGGGCGGTGCCTGTGGTTATACGGTGACGATCGACAAAGGGGGCCAGCATGTGGCACCCATCTTCGGAATGATGAATATGATGGGCAACCTCGGAGCTGCCCTGCTCCCGGTGATTGTGGGGGTGATGTTCGATGCGGGCCTGTATGGAATGGTGCTGATTCTGATGGCAGGGATTTATGCGAGTGCGGCGCTGTGCTGGATGCTGCTCAACCCGAACGGGACCGTGTTTGAAGAAAAAAGTGGCGCGCAGCAGGCGTAAAAAAACTCTGACCGGAGGGGAGCCGATCAGAGAGTTGAGGATGGCATGAGGTGCAATCTGAAAATCAGTTCTGCAGGCTCCAGTAGATGACGTAGGCACCGACGATGATCGTGTAACAGAAGGTAAACACGAGCATCTTGGTGAGGAAACGGCCTGCTTTGGCGTCTTCCGCAGCCATGGTTTCGATTTCTGTCTCAGTGTAAGGCAGCTGTTCGGGAGCGGGTTCGTTCATCTGGTCAGCTTTACTTCTAAAGTATTGAGTGAGGATTATTATTTCTCAAGCAGTTCCTGCAGCAGGTTGCTGTGAGGGTAAGGATGTCCGCAGTGTTGGACGAAGGCTTCTCCGTAGTCGACGCCGATCTGTTTGCCGCGGGAAGCGGACCAGCGTTCGGTTCCATCCAGATATTCGTCCAGGCCGTGCTGTTTTCTTAACCAGGCCCGTTGACTTTCATGACAGGCCAGCATTTTAATTTTCAGATCAAAGGTTTCGGTAATATCGATGATAAACTGAGGTTCGATTGGATTACCAAAATAATCGCAACCCTCGATCGGATCAACATAATACAGGTGAGGAATTTTTTCCGTAGGGGGTGCGGGCTGGTATTCGTGCGTGGTGTAGTTGGGGGCGGAAGCACCAAAACAGGCATCGCGGACCAGGCGGCTGGTCATTTCGTGATCGCTCATGTAGTCGACCGGGGGAGCCGTTAAGACGATATCGGGTCGGGCTTTGCGTACCGCCTCGGTGACCCGTCTGCGGGATTCGTTATCGACGATAATCGCGAGGTCCCGGAATTCGAGGCACATGTACTCTGCCCCGAGCATGTCGGCTGCTTTCTGGGCTTCGGCGCGACGGACGTTGGCAATTTCGACCGGTCCCATTTCGGCACTGCCACAATCGCCGGCGGTCATTGTGGCAATGGTAATATGGCATCCCAGTTTTTTCAGTCGGGCCAAGGTGCCTGCGCACTGGATTTCGACATCATCGGGATGGGCGTGAATCGCAAGAATTCGCAGAGATTCTGCCTGGTTTACCATGAAAATTTCTTTCTCTCTCGATTTAGGTCTAACAATTGGTAGTGAGCTTTTCGTGCAGATAGTTATAATAAAGATTGATTAAAAAAGCACGTATACCGGGCTAGTGTTCGTGTGACTACATTTTTTTGAGTCGATTTGACTGCAGCACGCTAATTCCCTGTGACGCAGTCGGCGGCTTGCATCTGGAGTTCTTTTCTTAACGGATCAAAATTGTCTGATGGCCATTGATATCTCACGCTCTGCACGCATTACACCGAAATCCAAATTTGTCAGGCATACGAAAGTCCCCACGCAGATTTTCGAGACCTCATCTGATCTGGCGAAGTTCGTGGCCTCTGTGGTTGCGGATCTGATTCGTAAGAAGAATGAACAGAACATCCCGGCTGTGCTCGGACTGCCGACGGGGTCCACGCCGCTGGGTGTGTACCGCGAGCTGATTCGGATGCATAACGAGGAAGGCCTGGACTTCTCGAATGTGATCACGTTTAACCTGGATGAATACTGGCCCATGGATCCGGATTCGATCCACAGCTATCACAAGTTCATGCATGAGAATTTTTTCGATCATGTGAATGTGAAGCCGGAAAATATACACATTCCCCGCGGAGATATCGCAGCGGAAGATGTGGATATCTTCTGTGAAGAGTATGAACGGCTGATTGAGAGCTACGGTGGTCTGGATCTGCAGTTACTGGGGATTGGCCGCTCGGGACATATCGGGTTCAACGAGCCCGGGAGCGCGAGAAACAGTCTGACGCGGCTGGTCAACCTGGATCCGATTACCCGTCGCGATGCCGCCAGCGGCTTTTTCGGTGAAGATAACGTGCCTCATCATGCGATTACGATGGGCGTGGGGAGTATTCTCTCAGCGAAAAAGATTATCATCATGGCGCTGGGTGAGCACAAAGCACAAGTGGTCAAGCGGGCTGCTGAGATGGAAGTGACCGATGAAGTTTCCGCCAGCTTCCTGCAGACGCATGCGAATTCCCTGTTTGCGGTCGACAGTGCTGCGGCTGCTGAACTGACCGCGGTTAAAACACCCTGGATTGTGGGGAACATTGAATGGACACCGCAACTTGAGAAAAAAGCGGTCATCTGGCTCTCCAGTGAAGTGGGCAAACCGCTGTTGAAACTGGAAACCGATGATTTTCTGCACAATCACCTGCACCAGTTGATCCAGAAATACGGTTCCGTGGCACAGATTCGTCAGCGGGTGTTTGATGGGCTGCTGGAAGGGATCTGCACGCGTCCTGCGGGAACCGATCCGCAGCGGGTGATCGTCTTCAGTCCGCATCCGGATGATGACGTGATTTCAATGGGGGGAACGCTGATCACCCTGGCTGACCAGGGGCATGAAGTTTACATCGCTTATATGACCAGCGGCAATATAGCTGTGTTCGACCACGATGCGTTGCGGCATCTCGATTTCGTGCACGAGTTTCATAAACTGTTCCACGCTGATGACACAGCAGTGCTGGCACATATTGAGGCACTGAAAGAGAATATTGCCAACAAGAACGCCGGGGATCTGGATGATGCTGAGATGCTGGGCATCAAGGGACTGATCCGGAAGACAGAGGCGACGGCAGGTGCCCAGGCGGCAGGTGTTCCCGAGGAACGTCTGCGGTTTCTGGACTTGCCCTTCTACAACACGGGACAGGTCTCGAAGAAGCCGATCGGCGAAGATGATATCGCGATCGTGGCGGATCTGTTACGCGAGGTGAAACCACACCAGATTTACGTCGCCGGCGATCTTTCCGATCCGCATGGGACGCACCGCGTCTGTGCCGAGGCTGTTATCAATGCGGTGAATGTGGTGGAATCTGAGGAGATCACTCCCGAGTTCTGGATGTACCGCGGTGCCTGGGAAGAGTATGAGCCACATGAAATCGAACGGGCCGTTCCCCTGAGCCCTGAAGTTGTGCTGCGGAAGCGGGAAGCGATCTTCAAGCATGAGTCACAGAAGGACAGTGCGTTTTACCCCGGGAGCGACAAACGGGAGTTCTGGGTGCGGGCTGAGGATCGAACCCGTAACACAGCAACGATTTACAATCAGCTCGGCTTGCCGGAATATTTCGCGATTGAGGCGTTTAAGCAGTATCACGGCGAGCTGTGAGGCGGTCTGCGGGTTTGAGAGAGTTTTCCCACTGCGGAAGGAACTGGTTTGCAGGGGGAAAACCTTTCTGAAAACGAGTGGCAGATTGTAATTTTTTCCAGCTTCGTCTTGCCTTCGAAGTGGATTTTGTCGTAAAACTCGTCCCATTCAGTGTTTTGAATTTAGATTATGCTGAGGGAACGGCTCGATTCTGAATCAGAAATGCCCTGCCTCGGTTCGACAGATACTACCGACTCTCAAAGGAAGGAGAGCCCCAGATCATGAGGCATCGACACGGTATCATGATGATAGCAGCGGGCCTGTTATCGTTGACTCAATTTGGTTGTGGTGGTGGAGACTCGCCGGCTCCTCAGACTGCAGATAATAAACTGGACGGGAAGCTGGAAAGTGCTCCAGCAGGTGCGAAGCCGCTCCAGAAAACACCGAACGCCAAGATCACGCAGGTTTCTCAGACAGGACCAACACTCAAGCCAAACGCGAATGCGATTCAGACGGCAAGTCTGGAACGCGATAAGCTGGATATGGATGATCTGGACGGTGACGAAGCTTCCATAGCTGATGATGAAGTCAAGATCTCCGAACTGAAGGAAGGCTCTGCAGAATGGAACGTACGCGAGATTACCCGTCTGCGTGTGCTCGCTCTGCCCAAAACCGACAATGTCGAAGAGCTGAAACTGGCCCGTGCCGAACGCAATAAAAAGATCATTCAGCTGGCGATGGAAGCCGTCAAACAGACTCATGCCGACAAGGAAAAACAGCGGTTGTTTACGGTCTGTATCCGGCACCTGCTGGACGCCCATCTGCAGCTGGCACTGCAAGGCGATCAGGAAAGCATCGATGCTTTATACGATCATTCCGAATCGCTGTATAAACGCGATCCCAATTCCGCCGCAGCTGCGGATGCCGGCTTCACCGTGGCGAAGTTTGCCAATACGAGTGCCCAGCGGTTTGCGCAGCAGGATCCGCGGTGGATTGAAGAATTCGTCAAGCAGGCACGTCTGTTTGCGACACGATTTCCCCAGGAAAATATTCGTGCTCCCCAACTGCTGCAGGCGGCTGCCGAGACCTGTCAACTGTATGGCATGAATCAGAAGGCACTGGTCTGTTGCCTCGATCTGGAGACGAAATTTCCGAAAAGCAGTGAGACTGCCCAGGTCGCTGGTCTGTCGCGTCGTCTGAAGCTGAAAGGGCAACCAATGCAGCTGGCCGGGGAAACGATCGAAGGTGGATACGTTTCCATTGATGATTACAAAGGGAGCGTGGTGCTGGTTGTATTCTGGGCCACCACTGCAAAACCATTCATCGAACAGTTGCCTGAGATTCAGACTCTCTCTAAGAAATATCGCAAATACGGTTTTGAAATCGTGGGAGTGAATCTGGATCTGGAAGAGCCTGCCATCGATGCGTTCCAGGAAAAGACGCCGCTCGACTGGCGTCAGATCTTCTACTCTTCCCGTGAGAAACGGGGCTGGAACAACCCGGCAGCATTGCACTACGGCGTACGCAGTGTGCCGATGATGATGCTCGTGGATCATACGGGAATCACAGAAGTGATCACTTCCGATGCCAAAAAACTGGAAGAACCGCTGCGGTCGCTGCTCAGAAAGAAAACGCAGGCCAATGCCAAATAAGCGTGACTTCAGGTCCCATTAATGAAATCAAACTCCGAAGGTTTACATAAGCCTTCGGAGTTTTTTTGTGTCTGCTGATTCCCGGTTTAAGGGAGCGAGGTCGCGGGCTGGAATTTCTGCAGCCGCTCGCCGACGATTTTGCTGTCGGGCATCAGGGTTCCCATGACGGAGGCCAGCGCGGTATTCAGCTTGGGATCTTTCGCTGCCTGGTAGGCCTTCTGGAGTTCAGTGACCTGCATGGTATCAACCAGCAGACCGAATTTCTGGATATGAAACGCCAACTGCAGTGCGGCGATTTCACGGACGTCTGCCTCGAAGGTCTGAGTTGTGACGACCTGTACCAGATCTTCCTGAGCGGAACGGGTTGGGATACTGCCGAGGGTGATGAGAGCATTGGAAGCCAGAGCCCGGTCGGAGACCAGGTCCAGCACTGGCTTTTCTGCCGGCTTCAGATCGTAGATATTCGTACGCTGACCAGTGGCGATGTGCGAGAGCCAGTACAAGGCGGCCGCCCTGTATTCTGAACGAAGTGCGCCGGTCAGTTCTGGAGTTTTCAGTCCGTCGAGGAAGGGTTTCATCTGGGAGCCGACGTCGTCTGAGTTCTGTGATTCCACAATGTATTTCACGAGGGGGTAATAACGCGTGGAATGTTCGATTTTATTTTGCAGACGCAGCGGGCCGTAAATGATGATCGGGATGTTGGCGGTGCGGGAATCGGCGCGCAGATTGGCGATGGTCTGAGAAAGCCCCCAGCGGGCGATATTATATTCCAGGGCAATAAATTCGATATCCATCCGCTGGGTAGCGGCTTTAAAACCATCCATGCCCGTCTGGACCGGTGTGGTATCGTAACCCAGTTCGTGGAAGACACCGGCCATGGTCTGCCCCCGGGGGATGTTGCTGTCAACAACGATGGCAGCCTGTGTTCCTTCCCCACGCAGAGCACGGGTCAGGATGCTGATCACCCGGGTGGCGCCGGGGAAAGGCCTGGCTGGATCGAGCTGCAGAATCGCGGTGGCTGCGGCGAACTGTACCCGACGGTCGGGATAGTTCAGGGCGGCGATCAGGGACGAGTGCTTGTCGAGCTGTTCGTGCAGCAGCGTACGAGAGCCGATCTGCCCCAGGGCTTTGAGTGCGGCCAGGGCACTGGGTGTGTGCCCCTGTTTCATGGCCAGGGCCAGCACGCGGCTGACCGCTTTGGGACCGGAAAGCAGAGCCAGGTTGAAGGCGGTTCCCGGTCCTTCGGGGAGCGGCTGATTCCAGCCAACCTGATATGCTTCCAGGGCGAGCGCCATTGCCAGGTAGAGTGTTTGTACGTCCTGTTTGTCCGGAGACATTTCGAGGGCTTCTTTGGCCAGCCGGAGCCCTTCGATCAGGTTGATTTCCTGAGTGGGCAGTTGTTTCTTGACGACTGTTTGAGCCGCATTATCCCAGACCCAGACGGACTGGTTTTCGGATTTCGCTTCATGTTTCTGGTAGAGATTCAGTGCCGCGTTTTTCAGAACCAGCTGTGCTTCGTGGCGATTGAGCTCATATGTTTTGCGGGGACTCTTGCCCAGGATCTTGGCCAGTGCCAGTCGGGCAGCGACCTGAACGCTTTGCGGCTGGCTCTGAGAATACGCTGGATTCCAGAGGTACAGGGCATCAGAAGGTCGGGCGAGATCGCCCAGTACGTCAGCAGCGATTTTGCGGATCTTTTCCTGCGGGGCACGCAGGGCGGCGATCAGTGGTTGTACGACCGGTTCACCGAGTTGTGTTAAAGCGAAGGTCAGCTCATCATTTCTGGCCGGGTCTTCGCTGCGGCTCAATTGATTGAGGATCGGAGGTGCGACAATCTCTCCAGCCGATTTGAGCTGGATGATCGCAATATCGCGTTCGGTGGGTGTTCCGGAGAGATCATTGATCAGGGCATTGATCCGGGCCGGATCAGTCGCGTAGGCCCGGAAAGCGGCTTCCATTTTCTTTAACAGTGTGATGGACTGCGGCTGAAGTTCTTTGTTGTTGGACAGTCGCAGGAAGGCAGCCGGGCCGTATTTGTCACGGAGCTTCAGGATCAGTTCGTCATCAGGATTGGCTTTGAGGAGCTGATCGAGATACGCTTTCGCGGAAGCCGCGTGTCCCAGATCGGTCAGTTGTACGACGGCCTGCATCAGCTGTTCGGGAGTTTCCGGTTTAGAGAGCAGCAGGTCGTCTGCAGTCAGGCCGGTAGCCGTTGTCGGTTCAGGAGTTGCTGCCGGTGGTGTTTCCTGAGACCAGACGTGCGCAGGTGTCACCACAGCGCAGAGAAATACCAGAGCAATCAATGCCAGGATCCGGTTGTTAAAAGACATTCAGTCGACTCCGTGTCGTCGTGGTTGTCGGCTATTCATGGCGGCTATCGGAACAGTGCCTGAGCAGGTACTGTCGAACTGATAGATAGAATATCTCTCAGTGAATTGATAGTAACAGTTTTAATATACTATTCTTATCACCTTACCCAAAACAACATAATTCAATTATTTCAATGGACTCTTCACAGAAATCTGTTGTCTGGTATTCGTATGGACATATTCTCCACGGCAGCTTCTGTATCAAGTATCATCGTTTCTGACGGCGATAAGGGTCCAATCGAAGCAAGCGGCCCCGACCCGCTTTCCTGCTCTCAGCGCATTAAAGCAGGCATGAACCCGATAACTGTTATAACCTGACCCCCGGCATCTGGCCTTCTGAACAGATTCGGAAGTTGAGTCACAGAGCCAATTTGAAGCTTAAGCCTGTTCCAGCGCGATCAGTTCTTCGTAGGTTTCGCGTCGGCGAATGACCTGATAATCGCTGCCATCCACCAGAATTTCCGCGCTGCGGGGACGGGCGTTGTAGTTGCTGCTCATCACAGAGCCATAAGCACCTGCGCTGAACATGCAAAGATAATCGCCCCGCTCCATGGGGGGCAGATAGCGGTCTTTAGCGAAATAATCGCAGGATTCGCAAACCGGACCGACCACATCGGCAGGTTCACAGCCTGCAATTTCCCCTTCACAGTCGAAAGGCATGGGGACTTTGGGTTTGACGGGCCAGACGCGATGATAGGAATCGTACATGGCGGGACGGACGAGATCGGTCATGCCCCCATCCTGAATGTAGAACAGCTTGCCCCCTTCCCGCTTGGTGAAGACGATCTGGCTGACCAGGATGCCGGAGTTCCCGGCGATAAAGCGTCCGGGTTCCAAAGCCAGGCGGCAGCCGATCTCCTTAATTGTGGGCACGATGACATCGGCATAAGTCTGGGCTGAGGGACCTTCGTCTGTTTTGTAACTGATCCCAAAACCGCCCCCCAGATTCATCCAGTTGGTGTTATGGCCTTTGTCCCGCAGCTGTTGAATGACTTCCGCCCCTTTCTTGACCGCTTTCGCATAGGGATCGGTCGAGAGGATCGGCGAACCGAGGTGCATGTGGATGCCGGTCAGTTCCAGTCGATCGTCCTTCAGGACTTTGTCTGCCAGTTCGGTGGCTCGTTCGATGTCCATACCGAACTTGTTACCCTTTTTGCCGGTTGTCGTTTTGTGATGGGTTTTGGCGTCAATATCCGGGTTGAGTCGCAGGGCGACCCGGCCGACGCAGCCCACTTCTTCCGCGATGGCGGCGATGGCATCGAGTTCGGCTTCGCTTTCGACGTCGAACATCAGAATGTCAGCTTTGAGGGCCTGGCGGATTTCTTCATCGGTTTTGCCCACTCCTGCGAAGACCACCCGGGTCGTGTCTGCACCAGCCTGTTGAACGCGGAACAGTTCCCCGCCAGAAACGACGTCAAAACTGCTGCCGGCGTCGTTCATCGTCTTGAGAATACTCAGATTGCCGTTAGCTTTCACGGAATAGCAGATGACCGGATCAACTTCAGCGAACGCATCCTGAATTTCTTTCAGCCGCCCCAGGAAAGCCGCTTTGGAGTAGATCCAGAGCGGAGTTCCAAATTCTTCTGCCAGCTTGGCGACAGGCACATTTTCACAGAACAGTTCATCGTTTTGATAATGAAAGGCAGTCATTGCGTAACCTTCACGAGGGTAAAATCATCATATACTGAAAGAAAACTCGACGCGCGAAGCAGCGAAGACGAAAGCGGCGACCAGGGGCCTGCTTAAGTGCAGGCTTTATGTTTGGCCAGCAGTTCTGCGATCTGAACCGCATTGGTAGCAGCACCTTTCCGCAGGTTATCGCTGACGCACCAGAAGGTGAGCCCGTTGGGATTCGAAATATCGCGGCGGATCCGTCCGATATAGACTTCGTCACTTCCATCACAGGTAGACGGCAGAGGGTACGACAGGTTCTGCAGGTCGTCCACCACCGTGATTCCGGGGAAATCGGAGAAGAGCTTGCGGGCTTCTTCGGGTGAAATCGGACGTTCGGTTTCGACGGTAATCGTTTCGCTGTGGCAGTTGGCGACCGGGATGCGGACGCACGTCGGATTGACCTGAATCGATTCATCGCCGAGGATTTTGCGGGTTTCATACACCATTTTCATTTCTTCACTGGTGTAGCCCTCTTCTTTTTCACTGCCGATCTGGGGGATGGCATTGAAGGCGATCGGGTGCGGAAAGACCTGGTATTCGTAGTCTTTTTCTTCCAGGTAGGCCCGGGAACCTTCCAGTAGATCGCTGGTGCCGGCCACTCCTGCACCACTGGTCGCCTGGTAGGTGCTGACGATAACCCGTTTGACGGGCGAAGCATCGTGCAGCGGCTTCAGGGCCATGACCATCTGCGTGGTCGAACAGTTAGGGCTGGCGATGATCCCTTTGGCTTCGAGGGCGGCTTCGGGGTTGATTTCCGGAACCACGAGCGCCACTTCCGGCTTCATCCGCCAGTAGCCAGATTCATCGATCACGATGGCGCCGGCTTCGACTGCCGAGGGCAGGAATTCGGCGGCAACATCATCAGGAGTCGAGGCAATGACCAGTTCGACTCCCTCGAAGGAATCTTTGGTCAGCTCTTCCAGAGTGTAAGTTTTTCCCTGAAATTCGAGTGTTTTGCCTGCGGATCGGGCCGAAGCCAGAAATCGAAAATTTTTAGCCTGGAAGTTCCGGTCTTCCAGCAGTTTCCGCATGATGTGCCCGACGGCACCGGTGGCACCAATGATGGCGACAGTATCAAACACTTTAAAATCTCCAGAGAATAAAAAAGGTTAAAAGTCTTTTTGCCGATTCACTTTAAGTCAATACTCTACAGGAATCGTACGATAAGATTAATTTCAGAGTCCGTACGTTATACCATGATCTTCTCTGCTGTGACAGCCAGTGGGTGGCGGGGGTTCAGCTGCGATGGCGCAGGGTCTCCTCCAGACAGGGGATCAGGGTCGAATGGAACATTATAGAGTCTCAAGGCGGTTTCGTCCAACGGGGCGGCCAGACTGCTCCAGGGGATGTGATTTCTGAACAAACTTTATGAGAAATCAAAAGGGATTTCGTCTGCAGCTCAGGAGAAAAGCAGCTTTTTAGGAGCAAAATCTAAAATTCGGGAACCGATGCTACTAGGGGCAAAACAGTGCTGATATACTCCACTGCTGTTGGAAACCCTCATACAGAGAGCATCTCTCGATGACGCAGGAGTCGTCCTGCTCTGGATTCAGAGGTGGTCACAAGACCGCGGAGATGCTAGTTCAGTTGGAGTCAGTCGGAACAGAACTGGCTCCCTGATTTTAAGATGTTGAATAACAAGCAGGTAACATAGAACGATGAAAGTGTTAGTGATTGGCCAGGGAGGCCGTGAGCATGCTCTGGTCTGGAAGCTGGCCCAGTCGGAATCCGTCTCCCAGGTCTATTGTGCACCCGGTAATGCAGGCACGCAGCTGGACGGAACAAATGTGGATATCAGTGTCTCGGATATCCCCCGCATGGTCGCCTTTGCCAAAGAAGAGTCAATCGGTCTGGCGGTCGTCGGTCCCGAAGTTCCTCTGGTAGCAGGCATGTCTGATGCTCTGCGTGCGGAAGGAATTCCGGTGTTCGGTCCTTCTAAAGCGGCTGCGGAACTGGAAGGGAGTAAATCCTTTGCCAAGCAGATGATGTGGAAGGCAAATGTGCCGACAGCGAAATCGGAAACGTTCAACAACTTCGAAGCAGCCGAGGCGTACATCGAAGACCGCGAAGAACAGCCACTGGTGATCAAAGCCGATGGTCTGGCCGCGGGCAAAGGGGTGTTGATCTGTGATACCAAACAGGAAGCACTGGACGCCATCAAGTCGCTGATGAAAATCAAAGAGTTCGGTGATGCGGGTAAAACCGTAATTATCGAAGAAAAGCTGATCGGCCAGGAAGTCAGTATTCTGGCCATCGTCAGCGGTTCTACGATCATCCCGCTGGAAACATCACAGGACCACAAGGCCGCCTACGACGGAGACAAGGGACCTAATACGGGAGGCATGGGAGCTTACAGCCCTGCACCGCTGGTGACCGAATCATTGATGAATGAGATCATCGAAAAGATCCTGGTTCCGATGGTGAATGTCATGAAAATCGAAGAGCGTCCCTTCAACGGGATTCTCTATGCGGGCCTGATGATTACCAATCAGGGACCGAAAGTCCTGGAATTCAACGTGCGGTTCGGTGATCCCGAAGCCCAGCCGGTACTGATGCGGCTTAAAACTGATCTTGGTCAGCTGTTACTGGCGGCTGCCGAAGAACGTCTGGATGACATCGATCCACTGGAGTGGGACGAACGCCCCACCGTTTGTGTGGTGATGGCTTCCGAGGGCTACCCGGGTGATTACGAAAAAGGGAGAGTCATTCGGGGGCTGGCAGAAGCTGCAGCGCTGTCGGATACGAAAGTCTTCCATGCGGGGACAAAGATGAAGGATGATCAGGTCGTGACCGATGGCGGACGCGTACTGGGAGTGACGGCGATTGGCGATTCGATCAGCGATGCCAAACTCAAAGCCTATCAGGCAGTGAAATGTATCCGCTGGGATGGTGCCTGGTGCCGCAAGGATATTTCCGACAAGGCTCGTTGAGTCCTGTTGTTCAAGTGAAGGAAAGCGCGACCGACTAACGAGCCATGCCTGCCGAGATCCGAACCTGCTTTTTGCCTGTCTTGTCACAACCTGAAGAGTTTTCAGGGAGTGTGGCTGTGATTCTGGATATTCTGCGTGCCTCATCCACGATGACGTATGCGCTGAATTCCGGGGCCGAGGCGATCATTCCGTGCCAGGAGATCGACGAAGCCCGCGCGCTGGCAGAACAAATGCGGTCGGAAGGTGAGCAGGTTCTACTGGGAGGCGAACGAGGGGGGATTCAGATTGAAGGCTTCGATCTGGACAACTCCCCTGCCCGCTATCCGGCTGAGGTGGTGGGAGGCAAACAGATTGTCTTCACCACTAGTAACGGAACACGGGCGCTCAAGCGGGCCATTCAGGCGCGTCGGATCCTGATCGGCGCCTTTATCAATCTGGATGTACTGCTGGAAATTCTCCGAGAGAGTGACGGGCTGATCTACCTGGTCTGTGCCGGGACGGATGGGGTCGTCACCGGAGAAGACTGTCTGTGTGCCGGTGCGATCGCGGCGGAGCTGGTAGATCAGTGCGAAACCGAACTGGTTCTGGACGATTGCACGCGGATCGTGATCGATCACTACCGGACACAGATCCAGCAGCCTGACGGTTTACTTCAGGGGGTCCGCGCCAGCCTGGGAGGCCGCAACCTGATTCGGCGTGGCTTTGAAGAGGATATTCGGCTATGTTCCCAGCGTGGCCTGATTTCCAAGGTTCCTGAATTTAATCACCAGACCGGCCTGATTACGTTTTCTGCCGGCTGAAACATACGATTCTCAAGCTGATTCCTGTTAAATCAAAAATTGAGCATGTCTGAATAAGACAAAATGGAAAGACCAAATCGATGAAAAAAGAGATGGAAAAAATTGTGGCGTTGTGTAAGCGACGCGGGTTTGTTTTTCAGTCTTCCGAGATCTATGGCGGATTACAGGGATTCTGGGATTACGGCCCACTGGGAGTCGAACTGAAGCGGAATGTGCGGGAGGCCTGGTGGTCGGACATGATCACGACGCACAATGAGCTGATCACGCCGGAAGGGGCACCCAAGCCGTTTGGCATGACCGGAGTGGAGACCACCATCATCATGCATCCCAGCGTCTGGAAAAGCTCCGGGCACTTCGATCTGTTTCATGACTTCATGGTCGATTCCAAAGAGTCCAAGGCTCGGTTCCGCGTAGACCATGTTTCGGTCGCGGTCGCCTATGCGTCCGACGAGAAGCCGGTCGCCTGTGAAACGTACATGGCGGACATTGGCGAGGAAGGACTTTCCAAAACGAAACGGAAGCGTCTGGAAAAAGCGATTGCCGAGTATGAGAAAGAGAACAATCTCTCCAACAGCGAAACGCCACAGATTTCCGTCTGCAATCTGATGGAATACGCCAAAATGCTGGCAGATTCAGGGATTCCTGCAACCGGCAAGCTGGAAGCCCGCTGTCCCGAAACGGGGGGAGAACTGACCGAACCCCGCGAGTTTAACCTGATGTTTAAAACGATCATCGGCGCGCTGTCAGGCGAGGAAGGAACTGCCTTTCTGCGTCCCGAAACGGCCCAGGGGATGTTCGTCAACTTTAAAAACGTGGTCGACAGTGGACGCGTGAAGATTCCATTCGGGATTGCCCAGATCGGAAAAAGTTTCCGGAACGAAATTACGCCGCGCAACTACACCTTCCGCTCGCGCGAATTCGAACAGATGGAAATGGAATTCTTCTGTCATCCGGATGAATCCTTCGAATGGTACAAGTACTGGCGCGATCGCAGGTACAACTGGTACATCAAGCACGGGATTAACCCTGAGAATCTGATTCTCCGCGACCATACGCAGGAAGAGCTGGCCCACTACTCCGTGGGGACAGCGGATGTGGAGTATGCATTCCCCTTCATGGAAGAGAACGAGTATGGAGAGCTGGAAGGGATTGCCCATCGTGGCGATTTCGATCTGCGTTCACACATGGAAGGGAAGCTGGTTCGTGAAGGCGATCAGCTGGTGGTCGAAAAGAATGAGCATGGTCAGCCCAAGTACAAAGGGAGCGGAAAAGATCTGACTTACTTCGACGATCAGACCCGCGAACGGTTCATTCCGCACGTGATTGAACCGGCTGCCGGGGCGGACCGGGCGACGCTGGCATTCCTGTGCGAAGCGTACTACGAAGACGAGCAGCCCGATGAGAATGGAAAAATGCAGTCCCGCACAGTGATGCAGTTCCATCCCAAACTGGCGCCGGTCAAAGCGGCCGTGTTCCCGTTGATCAAAAAAGCGGGCATGCCGGAAGTGGCAGCTGACATTTACGGGAAACTGAAGAAAGCCGGGATCCAGGCGGTTTACGATCAGCAGGGCGCGATCGGGCGGCGTTATCGTCGTCAGGATGAGATCGGAACACCTTTCTGCTTGACAGTGGATGGGGAGACCGAACAGGATAACTGTGTAACCCTGCGTGATCGCGATTCGCTGAAACAGGAACGCGTTCCCATCGACGACATCGTGTCGGAAGTTCAACGGCGCATTCAGGGATAAGAGCCTGCACCGTTTCAACTGCAACCAGACATCAGCTGAAAGAGGAGCCTGACATGGCAGACAAAAAGATAGACCGCCGCGATTTTGGAAAATATCTGGCTGGTGGAACTGCCGCTTTTCTGACAGGAGCAGCCAGCGCGGCCGACAAACAGCCGCTTGTCGATGGCGTGACGCGACCTTCGAATACGCTGCTTCTGGACGGAGGTGGTCAGTCGGTCTGGAATTCGACTGCACAACATGTCCGCACCCGGGGCTGGGTTTCTCCGGACGGGAAAGTCTTTCACGAAGCGGCACGGAACATTCCCATCGAGGAAGAAGACGATGTCATTGTGTGTGGGGGTGGACCGGCCGGTTTCGCCGCTGCTCTGGCTGCCGCCCGCAGTGGGGCGAAAACCAGGCTGCTGGAAGTGAATGGCTGTGTGGGAGGTGTCTGGACGGCCGGTGCGCTAACGTTGATTATCGATGCCCAGAATAAGCCGGGGATCATGCATGAGATTTTGGACAAGCTCGAAGAACGCGGTGCCAGTAATGTCTTGAATAACGGTTCCGTGGCGTATGACACCGAGAAAACCAAGCTGCTGCTGGAAGATCTCCTGCTCGAAGCGGGTGTGAAAATTCAGCTGCATACCCGCGTGGTTGGTGCGGTGACGGACATCAATAATCGCCTGTCGGTGATCGTCACCGAATCAAAGTCCGGTCGACAGGCCTGGCGGGCGAAGTCATTCATTGACTGTACTGGTGATGGAGACATGGCGGCGCAGGCCGGCTGTGGCTATGAATTCGGCCAGCCCGGAACCGGACTGACTCAGCCGATGAGCCTGATGGTACTGCTGACCGGTGTGACTACTGACGGGATCGCGGCGTTTGTCCGTGGTGATGCCGAGCCCCGCAAGCTGGGGAACCCGAAGAAGAACCTGCTGGCAGAATTTCAGCGGGCCGGCATAGACCCCTCTTATGGCGGTCCCACCATTTTCCGTGTCCGGGACGGACTGTTTGCGATGATGGCCAACCATGAATACGGGACACTTTCCATCGATGCCGCCCACGTGACTGATGCGACACTGCAGGCGCGACGTGAAGTGCACAAGCTGGTTAACAGTCTCAAAAAACTGGGAGATCCCTGGACGAACCTGGAAATTATCGCGACAGCCGAACAGATCGGAACGCGTGAAGGACGACGTATTCTGGGACGCTATTACGTGACCAGCGAAGATCTCAAAAACGGGGCTCGCTTTGATGATGCGATCTGCCACGTAAGGTTTGGAATCGACGTGCATTCCACCAATCCGGGAAAGACGAAAGCGATTGAAAAGAAACCGTTCAAATCGAAGCCGTATGATATTCCCCTGCGGGCTTTGATTGCCCGGGATGTGAATGGACTGATGATGGCGGGACGCTGTATCAGCGGCGATTTTATCGCGCACAGCAGCTATCGGGTTACAGGGAATGCAGTTGCGATGGGAGAAGCGGCGGGTGTCGCGTCAGCCGTCGCTGCGACTTCCGGGAAAATGCCCCACGAGGTCCCCTTCTCTGCCGTTTCAAAGCAACTGGCCCAGATTCGTGACGAGGATCAGCAGCAGGTCAAGAGCTAGGCGGCCCTTCGACGGTGTGCAGAAGCGGCGAAAGCATTGCCTGGCCAGGCAGTGGAAAGAAAAGCGGCTGAAGGGAATCGAACCCTCGTCACCAGCTTGGGAAGCTGGGGTAATACCATTATACGACAGCCGCGAAGCTGTGATAATGACAGCCTAAACCGGGGACGGGTTCGGGTCAAGTATCCGGGGAACGGCGGTGGCTGTATTCCTGGATTTCTGGTGTTCCAGGTCCGGAAAGTCGGTTTCTGACGGTGGTTTTCCCCTGGCCATAGTGGCTCAGGCTACAAAGGAGAGTCAAGCAGCTGATCCAGTGCCCGGGTTGGGTTGTTGTAGTCAATCTCCACGGCACTGTGCATTCCCTGCAGGATCATTTTCTTGAACCGCGGGTCAATTTGCATCTGCAGGATGGTGTCTTTAAGCAGGTTATCCTTGAAGCCGATTGTCTTTCCGGTCTTCGCATCGAGAATTTCGAACAGGAAGGAATAACTGCGGGTGCGGGATTCTGTGCGGATTTTACTCATCAGGATCAGAAACGGGAGCCGGTATTGCGACGTATCGATCCAGGAGCGTTTGGGGAGGTTGCGGTTCCAGAGGATTTTGCCGGACTGCTTGTCGATGCTCATCAGATCGTTATCGATGTGAACCACATTCAGGAATGAATCGCTGATATAGAAGTCGTTCTGTGGTGGCCGCCGACGCGGTGTGGTGTAAGAGAAGTTGAAATAGTAACGGTCGTGATCGGAAAACCCGATGAATTTGTTGAGGTTTTTGAGATATTCATCGGGGATTACGGTTTCGATCACCGTCTCCCCGGTTTCCACATTCAGGACTCTGAGCCTGTTTTTAGGCAGCAGAATGGCGAGTTCCGTGTCGGAAATCTGGGTCGAGAAACCGGAGCTGGAAACCGGTTCATCGAGGAGTAGACGGTCGGAGAGAGGATCCCACAGGCGGACCCGTTTTTCCGTGGTGGAGTTCGTTTCATAGAACAGCTTGCGGCCAAAGACGTGCCGGGAACGGCTATTCAGTTCAAGCTCGCCCTGGCGAATCCGTTCTCCGGTAATGGAACTGTAAACATCGTAGTTCGTGCGGTTGATGCTGAAAGCGACGACCGCCTCCTGATCGCCGATGAGCCCTTTGCTGGAATCGCTGAGGAATCCGGATTTGGAGGGAATGTTTTTCCGCTCCCAGAGGACCTTGCCGTTGGCGGGGTTCAGGCCGAACAGGCGGTTGTCCCACTGAAAGATACAGACCCGGGGGCCGGAGGGGCCGACGTAGAACAGCGATTGAGAGTTGTTTAAGTCATCGAATTCCGTCGTCCAGAGGGGGGAAGAGATTTCATCCTGAAGCTGCAGCAGCGAGACTCCATGAATTTTACGACTGCTGCCCAGGGGGATGAAATGCCCCACGCGGGTATTACGTGAATGGTAGGGATACGAGATGCGGTCCGAGACCTTGATCTGGCCAATCGTCTGACCGGCGTGCCGATTGACCACGCTGAGCAGAGACCCCTGTTTTAACAGGAGCTGTGAAATTTCCGGTGGTGGCAGGAACTTTCGCTCATAATTTCGGTAAGTACCGGCGATCTCCGGTACAGGAGCTCCGGAGTCACTCTGCCTGATTTTGACGTGAGTGACTTTCTGCTGCAGAGGCTGCATGGTCTGGAAAATCGTCCAGGCGGCGGATCCACGATTAAAACGCTGGACATATTCCCCCCCCGTGAGGTCATTTTCCAGTTTAACGTCTGTGTATTTTTCGTTGAGTTCATTCAAGAGACCAGCCGTCTCGTGAGGCAGACCAACCGACTCCCAGAGTTCCAGCAACTGGCGTGTCGCTTCAGCGGCAATACTGGGATCAGCATGGGCCTGGTTCTGCATCAGCAGAAATTCTGCCTGCTGGACCTGACCGGCCTGTTTCAGTTTCTCAGCCAGAACGCTGCGGACTTCCACAGCCTGAGACCAACTGCCGTAGGTATCCAGAAAGGCCTGCAGCGCTGCGGGAGAAGCGTCCTGCAGGGAGGACTGCTGATCTTCGGTAATGATTGTGTTGAGAGTTGCCTGATCGTTCTGGTCCGCTTTGTCTGAAATTCTCTGCATCAGACCTGCGATCAGACTCTGGACGGTAACCAGGTGATGCGTATCCCCGGCCATCGCCAGTGGCTGATTGACCTCGATTTTTTTGAAATCCTCGGCAACCTGCATCAGGCCGTGGTAGTCTTCCTGGTCCAGCAGGTATTTTGATTTGCGGGAAAGGAAGCGGCCCCGTTCCAGCGGTGTATGTGCCAGGGTTTCCAGCTTACCCAGAAGCTCAAATTCATTTTTATGACTGCGGTTCAGTTCGGCATAAAGCAGTTCCCGCAGCAGGGCTTCAGAACGGTCCTGTACGGCAGGATCTGCCTTGACCGACAGCAGGGATTCCAGTCTGAGCTGCGCGCCGGTCAGATTGCCCAGGGCGAGTTCGAGTTCTGCTTTAAGTAACTGGTCGGCCTGTTTCTGTTTCGAGTTCAGCGAGGGGGCCTTGTCAGGCAATCTGGCCAGCATTGCCTCTGCCTGAGGGAAGGAATCGATCTGCCAGAGTCCGACGGAGATAATCCGCCCGCGATGGGCAATGATATTTCCCGGTGCCCACTCGTACTGACTGGGACTGGTTTGAGAGTCCTGTCCTTCCCGGGAGACGGTTTCAAAGGCATAGGCTGCGCCTTGTCGGAGTTTCTGTTTGAAATCGTGGTTGAGAATACTGGAGATCTGATTTGAATTACTGAGGGAAAATCCGACTTCCCGACCTGAGGGGATATTGATTTTGAGTACATGCCCTGCTCTGGTCGGCAGAAGATAGTCATGGTGAGAGAGAAATCCTTTGCCGGAAACCGGCCCGACCTGCAGGTGCCAGAGTTCTCTGCCATCCTCCACATGTCGACCGCGGCAATAGTCGGATCCGACGACGAGCACCGTGTCGTCAACGACAGCTGCAATGTATTCGCCATCCTCCCGATTCACCTCTTCCCAGAGGGGCAACCCGGATTTCAGATCAATGCAATGAATGTAGGGAGAACCGCTGGGCAGGTAGAAGACCCGATTTCCGGAGATCACCGGTGCACTGGTCAGGCCCGGGTGTCCAAAGCTGACCGGGCGATAGTAACGCTTTTGAGCGATGCGGCGGGACTGGTCGCCTTCGCCATAGTAATAGTTCCAGAGTAGATCTCCGTTGGTCGCATCCAGGGCCACCAGCGTGTCGATTTGTGTGGTGCAGACAACGATCCCTTCACTGCTGGCCAGCGGGCATTGCTGCCAGGACCGCTCACGGTCGGTGAAAATGGGCTGATTGACATAGGCCAGTCCCTGCTTCCAGTAGATCGATCCATTATGGGGGTTGATGCAGAGGACGGAGAGCTGGCTGTTGTGCTCAGCGATGGCATACAGATAATTTCCCACCGGTAGTGGTGCCCCCAGGAAATAATAGCCGGATATCGTCCAGAGAGGTTTGACGGGTAAGATTGTTTCAGTCTGTCCATTCGCGGAAGGGGCACGGATCGTGGTTAATCCATCCGTAGCGGTTTCCGGTGACTTGACCGGGAGGGCGACCAGACGATTGCCTCTCTGAGAAACCAGGGGGAATTGTGCACTGGAGCGACGAAGTCCCAGGTTCCTTTCAACGGGGGGTAACTGGTCGGGCAGATAATCCACGGCGAAAACGGCCTGTCCATTGCTGGAGAGGGAGCCATAAATGGAATTGCAGCTGTAAAATTTTTCCAGTGACAGGTTCTGAGAATAGGCAGCATGGCCAGGCGTGCGGGCATCCACCTCGTCGATTAACTGGTTGAGGCTTCCGGCGCTCTGAAACAGCCAGTCCGTTTTTCCGGAGTCCAGATCGACGGCCCTGATCCCCTGAAAATCGCGGTACACGACCAGATTGTCCACAGCAATCGGGAGGTTGGCTACTGCGGTCGACTGATTTTCACGCTGTTGTTTGCGTTCCCAGTTGATCAGGGACTCCAGCGCCCGGTGTTTTTCAGTGCGGGCAATGGGTTGGCTCCAGTCTGCTTTGAAATAAGGCACACTGGCATCGACAGACTGGTTCCGTTGCGGATTACCCTGGGCATACAGCCAGCCGCGGCTTTCCTGGGTGCGGGGCATGTTCTGCAGAGTCAACGCCAGCTGCCCAACTGCCTGGGGCAGACTCAACGTTTTACCGCCGAGTGAGACGTGGGCGTTCTTGCGGGCTGCCAGGATCCGCGCGACTTTTTCCTGTTGGCCGGACTGCTGATAGGAGACAGCTGCTTTCAGAAAGTGGATCGGCTGCATTCGCGACTGGTGAATGCGGCTTTCCAGGAGCAGATCCCAATAGCGTGAGGCGAAGTCAAAGTTACCCTGCTCCAGATGTCGTGTGCCTAAGTAGTCGAGGGCTTCAAATCCGGCCTGGAGAGGAAAAAAACGTAAGGCGATCTGCTCGAACAGGCGCAGGTCGTCTGATTGTCGTGCCTGTTCCAGCATTGAGTTGGCCTGGGGGCCCGAGATCCGTTCGTAGTCGGACAGGGCGCGCGGCGTGGCGGTGGAGAGCAGTTCCCGGGTACGCTGTCGGAAATTAAACGGACGTTTCTGATCATCGGGCCAGAAAAAGTAGTCTTCCTGGTGATCGAGCAGCTTCTCCAGCTGCAGGGCTCCTTCGGTGAATTCCCGTTCATGAAATTTCTGTTCGGCTCGTTCGAATTGTGTACGCAGACTGCGATTGCGGTAGATGCGATGGATTAAGGCTTCCCGGTCTGCTGAAATCTCGGCAGGATCGGGCTCGCTCTGCTCGGGAACTGTCTGATCCGGAGGGTCGAGGAACGCGAGCAGAAGATTCTGTCCGACTCCCTCTTGAGAAAGGAGATAAGTACAGGAAAAGATCAGGAGGAAACCCGCTCCGATAAACAGCCTGGCAGAGACACTCTTCAGGGGAGAACGCCCTGAGAATGGAGGACTTAATCGATTCATCCTGCGAATTCTCCTCGGGTGCTGAAACAGTTGCCAGTGTCGAAGCGCGTCTGTACTTACAGCCGCAGGCATTATAGCACATTCACCGGAGAGACAGACAGACTACTTTCGCAGGTGTCGCGGCAGAATACCGAAGAAAAAAGACACAAATTCCTGTACAGGAAATAACTTAGGGTTGTTTATTGTTGAATTGACATTCATTTATGGAATGATTGAGAATAGAATAAATAATAGTGCTGTCTTTATGACACTTTCGCATTCGATCATTCTGTGGACACGCAATATTCAAGAGAGAGTTCTGTATGCCAGATTCAAGTCGCTCGAGGATCAGATCGCTTTTGCAGCAATCACTCTTTCTGGGGGCCATCATCAGTTGCACTTTGGGGCTGACAGGAGGCGTTGGGGCAGAAACAAAGAATTTACCCACCGAGCCTCAGTCAAAACCTCCGGTCGATTTTACACAGGATATCCAGCCCCTGCTGGCAAAGCATTGTTATTCCTGTCATGGTCCTGATGTACAGGAGGGAGGTCTGCGTCTGGATCAGAGCGAACAGGCGTTTAAGCAGTTGGAGTCCGAAGCGACTGCGATTGTTCCCCGCCATCCCGAGCAGAGTGAGCTGCTCGCCCGGATCTCTCCGCGGGATGACGGCATGCAGATGCCTCCTGAAGGTGAGCAACTGAAACCGGCTCAGGTAGAACTGATTAAAAACTGGATTGCCCAGGGAGCCGAATGGAAAAAACACTGGGCGTTCGAACCTCCCCGAAAGCTGGCACCCCCTGCGACGAAAAATCAGTCATGGGTCCGTAACCCCATTGATGCTTTTATTCTAAGCAAACTGGAACAGAAAGGGCTTTCCCCTGCACCGCCCGCAGACAGGGTGGCGCTGATTCGCCGTGCGTATTTCGATCTGACCGGACTGCCGCCGACTCCCGAAGAGGTGGATCAGTTTGTGAACGATTCTGCACCGGATGCTTACGAAAAACTGATCGACCGTCTGCTGGCATCTCCCCACTACGGAGAACGCTGGGCACGTCACTGGCTGGATCTGGTCCGCTATGCGGATACGAACAGTTATGAACGGGACGGGGATAAGCCCAACGCCTGGCGCTTCCGGGATTATGTCATCCGCTCTTTCAATGAAGACAAACCTTACAACCAGTTTATCAAAGAACAACTGGCCGGGGATGAACTGGATCAGGTGACCAACGACTCGATTATTGCCACCGGCTATTATCGTCTGGGACTGTGGGATGATGAGCCCGCTGATCCGCTGTTGAGCTATTACAATGAGCTGGATGATATCGTGACCACAACCAGCCAGGTCTTTCTGGGGCTGACGCTCAACTGCGCCCGCTGCCATGAACATAAAATCGACCCGATTCCGCACGAGGATTACTATCGATTCATGGCCTTTTTTCATGGCCTGAATTCGTACGGTATCCGTTCCGATCAGCTTTCCTACAATCAGACCGATATCACCGGCTCCAAACTGGCTGCCCGCTATGCAGAGCTCGATCAGAAACAGGGCACGCTGAAAAAGGAAATGCAGTCGCTGGAGGAGACGGGGATCAAAAAAATGTCGGGCGTCGATCAGCGGCGCTCCGAAACCAGAGAACGCAAAAAGTTACTGAAAGAAAAACTGGCGCAGTATCTGGAGCCCGGTCAGATGCAGGACTACCAGAAAATGCAGTCTAAAATGAAGGAACTGAATGCCGAGCGGAAAAAGCTGCCACCCCGCAAGATGGCTTTGAGTGTCAGACGCAGCCTGAAGGAACCCCGGGAAACCTTCGTATTACTGCGGGGCAATCCGCACGTGAAGGGGGAAAAAGTTGAGCCCGGATTTCCGGAGATTTTTGGTGGCTCTCAAGCAGAGATCCCCAAACCGGAAGGTGAACAGAAAACATCAGGCCGGCGGCGGGTGCTCGCGGAATGGATCGCCAATCCAGACAATCTGCTGGCTTCACGGGTGATTGTGAACCGGATCTGGCAGCATCACTTTGGTCGTGGCATAGTACAGTCTCCGAATAACTTCGGACAACTGGGGGTACCGCCGACCCATCCGGAACTGTTGGACTGGCTAGCGTTGAAATTCAACGATGAAGGCCAACATTTCAAGGCGCTGCACAAGCTGATCATGCTGTCGAATGCTTATCAGATGTCATCTCAATTCTCAGAAGAGGTGGCTGCCGTCGATCCGGCCAATGATCTGTTCTGGCGGTTCAATATGCGGCGTCTGAGTGCAGAAGAGGTTCGCGACAGCATTCTGGCTGTCAACGGTCGGTTAAATTCTAAAATGTATGGTCCCGGTTTCTATCCCCAGATTTCCAAAGAAGTGATGCAGGGACAGTCTCGACCGGGGGCGGGCTGGGGTGACTCTTCCGAAGAAGAGCGGGCGCGGCGGAGTATCTATATTTTCGTGAAACGCTCGCTGCTGACTCCCCTGCTCTTTAATTTTGACTTTGCCGATACTGACAGCAGTTGTGCAGTCCGGTTTGTGACGACCCAGCCTGCGCAGGCACTGGGGATGATCAACGGAGCGTTCGTCAATCGCCAGGCAGAATATCTGACCGATCGACTGCTCAAAGAGGGGGCTGCAGAATACCCCGCCTTCGTAGCACGGGCGATACGTCTGGCCTATGGACGACAGCCTGAACCCGGTGAAGTTGACCAGGGAGTGAAGCTCATCAAGAGCTTGATGCAGAAACACCAGCTATCCGAACGGCAGGCACGTGATTATTTCAGCCTGACGATCTTAAACCGCAACGAATTTGTTTATCTCGATTAATACAGCTGCAGACTGATTTCGCTGACTTAATATAGTGTCAGCCGAGCGTATAAAGGATCAGGATATGAGTTTAGAAAAGCAACCTCAACAACCAGCCGGACATGCACAGTTCTGTCGTCGTACGCGGCGGGAATTCCTGTGGGAAGCCGGAGGCGGATTTGGTTCTGTCGCCTTAACCGGGATGCTGTCAGCGGATGGTTTTCTGAATTCGCAGGCCGTGGCTGCCGACGGTGTGAGCCAGTTCCGGAACCCGCTGGCTCCCAAAGATCCTCACTTCAAACCTAAAGCCAAGAGCGTGATCTTCCTGTTCATGTACGGCGGGCCCAGTCATGTGGATACCTTCGATCACAAGCCGAAACTGTATGGGCTGGATGGGAAGACGATTCCTGTCAAAACCAAGGGGCGTGGCGGTGAAAAGAATGAAGGCCGCGTGGTGGGACCCAAATGGAAGTTCAAGCAGTACGGCGAATCGGGACAATGGATTTCGGATCTGTTTCCACACCTGGCGACCTGCGCGGATGACATTGCGTTTCTCAAGTCGATGACCGCTGATTCTCCGATTCATGGATCGGCGATGCTGATGATGAACTCGGGACGGATCCTGAGCGGGTTTCCCAGCATGGGGTCGTGGTTGAATTATGGTCTGGGTAGTGAAAATGAGAACCTGCCCGGCTATGTCGTGATGCTCGATCCGACGGGCGGTCCGATCAGTGGAGCCAAGAACTGGTCGAGCGGCTTTATGCCGGCTACTTACCAGGGGACAACGATGCGCTCGAAGGGCGCGCCGCTGGTTGATTTGCGTCGACCGGCTGGCATGAGCAGAGACGTACAACGGGAACTGCTGGATGCACTGAAGACGGCTAATGAAAAGCATGAAGCGACCCGCGCCGGAAATTCAGAACTGGCGGCCCGGATTGCCAGCTATGAGCTGGCCTTTAAAATGCAGCAGCATGCTCCCGAAGCAGCGGATCTGGCTTCAGAGACGCAGCAGACTCAGGATCTGTACGGGTTGAACAATCCCCGGACGGCCGATTTCGGCAGACGCTGTCTGCTGGCCCGCCGTCTGGTGGAACGGGGCGTGCGTTTCATTCAGCTCTACTCGGGGGGGAATCATAACGATGCGAACTGGGATGCTCACGGAGACCTGGTCAAAAACCACAGCTATCATGCGGGAAACACGGATCAGCCGATTGCAGCGTTGATTAAGGATCTGAAGGCACGAGGGCTGTTCGATGAGACCCTAATCGTCTGGGGAGGCGAATTCGGTCGTCAGCCTACCGCGGAATACGCAAAGGGCACAGGCCGCGATCATAACTCCTTCGGCTTTACGATGTGGACCGCAGGCGGCGGGATCAAGGGCGGAACTTCCGTTGGTGCGACCGATGAGCTTGGCTCAGCAGCCGTTGAAAAGCCTTTCCATGTAAAACGCCTGCACGCGACGATCCTGAACCAGATGGGACTGGATCCGAATCGCCTGTCCTACTTCTATGGTGGGCTGGATCAGAAGCTGGTTGGTGTTGAGCATACCGAACCGATCCACGAGATCATTTAGTCGTTGGACTGGCTTGCGGCGATCTGCCGTTTCATCCGTGCGACAAGTTCCGGGTGCTCTGCAGCCAGATCATGCGCTTCTCCGATATCCGTCTCCAGGTTATAGAGCTCCAGCGGTTTGTTGGGACCGGTCTGAACCGCTTTCCATTTGCCGGCACGCAGGGCCACTTTACCCCGGTACTTCCAGAACATGGTGTCGTGTTTCTGCTGTGGCTGACCGAGCAGTGTCGGCAGATAGGAAATACCGTCGATATTGTTCGGGGGCTCGACGCCTGCCAGTTCGCAGGCTGTGGGTAAAAAGTCCCAGAAGGCACTGATGTGATCCGTTGTGCGGTCCGGTTTGATTTTTCCGGGCCATTTGACAATCAGGGGCACTCGAATCCCGCCTTCATAGAGATCACGTTTGTAACCTTTCAAGGGACCATTGGAATTGAAGAATTCCACCTGGTGCATCCCTTCCTGGTGGGGACCGTTGTCTGAGGTGAAAAAGATGATCGTTTTGCGTTCGAGCTTGAGTTCTTTCAGCAGCTGAACCATCCGGCCCAGATCCCGGTCGAGACGGGTGACCATCGCGGCGAAGCCTTTCTCCGGTTGAGGCCATTCCCGGTCTGCGTACTCACCATATTCAGGGACTTCCATGCCATCCCCGGTGGCGCGTCCCCCTTCATTGTTCGCATGGGGGATGGTGTAGTGCGCCTGCAGGAAGAAGGGCTGGTTCGCATGCGTTCTGATGAAGTTGAATGCTTCGCGGGTCAGCAGGTCATGGGAATAGGTTTCGCGAGAGATAGAGACCCGCTTGTGAGGGCCGACTTTATTACCGGGGAGCGAGACTTCCTGTTCGTTGCTCCAGAGGTATTCAGGATAGAAGTTGTGGGCATTGCCCTGGTCCAGGTAGCCAAACCAGAAGTCGAAGCCCTGCTTGCTGGGAACCCCCGTTGATTCCGGGATGCCCAAAGCCCATTTTCCAACGCCGCCGGTCGCGTACCCCTGCTGCTTGAGCAGCGTGGTGACAGTCGTCGTGCCTTCGGGGAAGTAATACTGTTCGTTTTGACTGATGGGGGTATGTCCGGAATGCTGGCCGCTGAGCAGCACTAGTCGTGAGGGGCGGCAGACGGTGTGACCTGCATAGTGATTGGTGAATCGCATGCCCTGTTTGGCCAGCTGATCGATGTTGGGGGTTTTGATGATTTTCTGCCCGTAACATCCCAGATCGCCGTAGCCCATGTCGTCTGCCATCACGTAGATGATGTTGGGCCGTTCCTCTGCCTGGAGATGGTCAGTGACACAGAACGGGAACAGTAGACAGAACGAGAGGAAAAAAAGGATGCGGCAGAGCTTAAGGGAACAGGTCATCGTTTGGAACCTTGAGGTCAGTATGTTTCAGGGGATGATTGTCTTTCAATTATGCCTGCTGTTTCGCAGGAAAATCAACAATGACTTTGATCGCCCCCTCCCGGCGGTCACGGAACAGCTCAAACGCCTGCTGGATTTCTGCTAAGGGGAAACGGTGGGTGATGATCGGGCTGACGTCAATGCGGCCTTCCGAGAGCCATTGCATGGCCAGCGGGAAATCAAGTTCGAAATCCGGGTTCATGCTGGAGTGAATGGTAATGTTTTTGAACACCAGGTCCCGCACGCGAAAATCGTCAATGGTTTCAGGAGGGACGCCAAAGACCAGGATCTGGCCTGCCTGGCGACAGAGGTCGATACACAGGTTGATCTGTTGATCTGCGTGGCCCACTGCTTCGATGACAATATCGGGGAGTTCCCCTCTCAGAATCTCCCGGACTGCGGCGACCGGTTCGATGTCCTTGTTACAGATCGTGGCGGTAGCACCCATGCGGGGACTGACCTTCAGGCGCGATTCGAGCAGGTCAATGCCGATGATCTCGCGAGCGCCCATGTTGCTCAAAGCTGCATTCATGAGCTGGCCCATCGGCCCCTGCCCCACAACGGCGACCGTCTTGTCCAACAGATTGGGAAGTTTTTTGAGAGCAAACAGGGCCGTTCCCAAAGGTTGTGCCATCAGGGCGTGTTCTTCTGGAATATTGGTGGCAATGGGGATCGTACGGGTTTCATCCAGGAGAAAACGTTCGAAAAGTCCCTGTTGCATCACGGGGACCGCCAGGACACGGTCCCCGGCTTTCCAGCGGTTTCCATTGGTGGCAGTGACCGTGCCGATCATCTCATGCAGGGAATGACCGATTTCAATAGGCCATTCGTCGGTGCCATTGAAGTAAGGAAGATCGGATCCACACAGACAGGTCGTCTCCGGTTGGAAGATAATCTGGCCCGGAGCGTCTACAACAGCAGCTGGCAATTCCGGTTCGGGGAGATCGATGAGTTCAAGTTGACCGGGTGCGACGAGGTGGCTTGCTAACAAGGGACTGGTCCTGAAATATGAGAATGCTTCACTACGCAGAATCAAAGATGATTCTGGCGGGGACAAAGCAGAATGGATATATTCATATAAAATATACAATGCGGCCTGAAATGCAAAGTCACTAACCAGGCTGACAGATTTACCCCGGGAGAGTCTGAAGGAGTTTTGGGATGAAACCACAGATTGATGTCGCTGTTTTGACGAATGAGACCGGAGCTCACCTGGGAGCCTACTTCTCTGCCCTGAAGGAAATTGAAGCCGTCAAATCGGTATTCCTGTCAGATCCAGGTGGGAAACAGACGGAGTTTGCACGGAAAGAGCTGGGACCAAAGCTGAGTCAGGTATTTCCCAATGCGAAAACATTGTTTCAGAAAGAAAAACCGGAGCTGGCCCTGGTGACAATGCAGGCCAGCCAGGCTCCCGCGGCGATTGATCTGGCGCTGGAGCACGGTTGTCATGTGTTTGCGGAGAAGCCGGCCTGTTTAAGTGTTTCACAGTTCGAACCCCTGGTTCAGAAGGCGGAGAGCAAGCACCTGAATTTATCGCTGGCCCTGGCGAATCGCACGAATCCGGAGATTCAATACGCTCGCACGTTAATTAGCGAGGGGACGCTTGGAAAAATCTATGGAGTAGAATTGCAGCTGCTGGCCGATCAGACCCGTTTGACCAAGCCGGCTTATCATGAAAGCTGGTATGCACACAAGGATCATGCCGGGGGCGGGTTTCTTTCCTGGCTGGGAATCCACTGGCTGGATCTCTCGATGTACCTGACGGGAGCTTCCATTGCTGAAGTGACTGGATTTACTGCCCAGGCGGGGGGTCAGCCGATTGATGTGGAAGATTCGGCAGCACTCGCATTCCGCTATGATGCCGGTTTTCTGGGAACGCTTACGGCGGGGTACTATCTGAACCGGGGATATCAGTCGATGATCAAAATCTGGGGGAGCAAAGGCTGGCTGGAGATGTTGCCCTTCGAAGATCGACCGCTGGAGTGGAGCGTCAACCATAACGGCAAGCGATATCGCTTTGAGAAGTCACTGGAGCCTCGCGGCTATACTCCGGCGGTCAGAAAAGCAGTATTGGCGGCAGCAGGCGAATCAGAGCCACTACTCTCCAGTCGGGAAAGCCTGCGGATAATTCGAACGATTTACGCTTTTTACGACGCTGCCAGGTCAGGTAAGACACAATCGATCTCTGCAGAGTAAAACTGATTGCCTGAGCGGATCAGAGATACTCGTCGTCATCTTTAAGATCTTTTTCCGTGATGATGCGATGACCCTGCTCGGTCAGAGTTCTGATTCCCAGATCAATATCATCAACACACAAGGCGATGGCGCCCCTGCCGTGTCGGCGATAAAGCAGCGGATAGGTGTAATCAATGTTCACCTCAGCCTGCAGGAGTGAGAGGCAGATACGCATGTAAGGCTGCGTGTCATCCGGGAGTTCCACGCCGATCAGATCTTTTTCAAAGAAGGTATAGCCGGAGAGTTCAAAGATTTCCCGCGCCCGCTCATAGTTATCGAGCACAATGCGGCTCATGGCGACATCAACTGAATCGACGGTGCTGAGCGCGATAATTCGCAGGTCAAACTTTTCCAGAAGTTTCAGCAGTTGATGGAGATAACCGACTCGGTTTTCCATAAACACACAGAATTGCCGCAGGCAGGGCCACTCTTTGTTTGGTTCCCCTGAGGGATAAGAGGATTGATTTTCAAAATCCATCTGATGTTCTCCACGTATTGCGCAAAGCCGGCTTGAGTGCGGGCATGGAAACTGCGCTCGAACCAGAGTTTGTATAGCGACAGGAACCGAGTCGTATTCTGCTCTCATCAAGTTCTTATCTTCAGGCAATTTAAGCAAATTAGCCGAAGCCGTCAATAAGAGGTGCCAGCTCACGTTCCTCGAAATGAGACAGACTCTCCACACAGAGAATTAGATTCCAATTTACGCCTTGTCGAGCGGAGGCCCAGATCATACAACTACGGCTGTTTTACAGCTTTCTGACCTGAAACCCGGAGTCGAACCGTGATTCGAACCTTTCTGTTTGATATGGGAAATGTCCTTGCTTTTTTCTCCCACGATCGGATGTGTGAACAGATGGGGGCGCTTTGTGGGCGATCCCGCGAGGAAATTCAGTCGTTATTGATCGATTCGGGGAAACAATGGGAGTTCGAACGCGGGCAACTGAGCTCTGAGGAGTTCCACCAGTGGTTTGAAGAAGCGGTGGGACAATCCGTCTCGTTTGAGGAACTGGTCCGGGCCGGTTCGGATATTTTTGAGCTGAATGCCTCGATCGTTCCCGTGCTGGATCGACTCAAAGACCGGGGGCACCGGTTAGTACTGCTCTCAAACACCTGTATTTCGCACTTCGACTTTATCTGGAATGAATACGATGTGCTGCAACGCTTTGACGATTTTGCGACCTCTTACAAGGCGGGAGCGATTAAACCTGAGCCCGCGATCTTCGATTATGCACTGGAAAAGATTCAGTGTGCCCCTGCAGAGGCCTTCTACACTGACGACATTCCCCATTATGTGGATGTGGCACGAGGACTGGGGATCCAGGCGGAAGTATTTACAGATACCCCGTCCCTGATTCAGCATCTGTCGGCACGTGGCATTGAGGTCTGAGCAGTTGCCGGAAACAAATCGTTTCTTTGACACTGTTTGCGATTCAATACAGCTGCTTTACAGATTGTTCATCAATTTGACCTGAACAGTTTCGTCGACTTCCTGTCCCTCACTTCTGTTCCCTGCTTTGGAACATTGTTTGCGTATCTATTTCCGTTTCAGCGGATCTGCCCCTCTCGATTCCGGATTTTGATGCGTAATTTCAGAAGTTGAGTTTGTTTCATCAGTGGACGCAAATATGTCGATCGACTCTCACCCCGGCACACTTGAGCCTGAGACTTCTCTCGATAAAAGTCAGTTTTATCGAGAAACGTTCTCTATGGGCTGGTCGCATTTAATTACCTGCCTCTGGTTTGCCTGGCTGTTCTTCTACTTTGGGAACGTGCATATCTTTTATTCCGACATCTGGGGACATGTTTCGTATGGGGACTGGATTCTGGCACATCGTTCGTTGCCACAATACGACCCTTTCCTGTCGCTGGCAGATGGGGTGAAAAGTATCGATGCAGCGTGGTTGTCTCAGATCCTGTTTGCCAAAGTCTATGAGAACTGGGGTGTCCGCGGTTTATCGCATGTCTTTGCTTTGACAGTGTTTACCACCCATGTGTTGTTCTGGTGTGCGTTCTATATCAAAACCGGTCGGGTGGGAGTGAGCACTCTGGGTTCGTTCCTGCTGATTTTGATTGCTTCGAGTCGAATTGCGATTATCCGACCGGAAATATTCGGGACGTTCTGCGTGGCATTGCTGCTGGTGATCATGGCCTGGTCTGAAAAATACGATGCATGGTTGCCTGATCCATCCGATGATGACAATCCGCAGAGAAAGAAAACTCCAGTTCCCCTGCTTTTCAGCCTCTATCTGGGAATTCCCCTGATTTTTCTGGCCTGGGCGAATCTGCATGGTTCGTTTGTGGTGGGACTGGCGATCCTGGGGTTACAGTTTCTGGGCCGCGTGCTGGAAGTCTTCTGGAAGACGAAGAGTCTGGTCCAGGTTTGTACCGATCCCTGGGTGCGTCGCTGGCTGATTGTGACTGAACTTTCCGTCTGCACCGCACTGTTGAATCCTTACCATATGGACCTGTTCCTTAATTCACTGCTCTTCCCGCGTAATCCGAATCTGAAGGATGTGCTGGAATGGGAGCCGCTGGAATTCCGAGATGCGGAAGGGATCTGGTTCTGTATGGCCTGGGTTCTGATGCTGGGGCTCTACCGGCACAGCCGGGAACGCGTGCGGACTGCTGACGTCCTGAGGATCGGTTTGCTCTCCCTGGCTGTGATCGTGGGAGTGCGGATGATTGGCTGGTTCTCAGTTATCTTTGTTTACGCCATGGTCAGTCATCTGGCCAATGTGATTCCCCGGGTGAAGCCGGTTTATCTGAAACCGGGCGCAGGAGAAAAAACAGCAGGCTCATTCTGGGCCAGAAGATCGCTGGTCATGACTTCGATATGTGTCTTGATTCTCTGGTTCGGCTTCGCGTTTTCGAATATCGCGACTCCCCTGTTTGGTGGAAAACCCCGCGATTTAAATAAGATTTACAGCGAAGGGACACCGCGGAAACTGACCGAGTTTCTCAAGGCGCATCCGCCCCAGGGACAGGTTTGGAACCCTCAGTGGTGGGGAGACTGGCTGGTCTGGGATGGTCCCAAAGATATGAAAGTCTTTATGACAACCAATGCTGTTCACCTGGCACCGCCACGTGTCTGGCGGGACTATCTGGGAATTGCCCGTGCCAATCGGGGCTGGCAGTCGGTCGCCGAGAAGTACAACGTTTCGACCTTTATTGTGCATAAGGATAAGCAGGTCGCGTTGGATAAGCAGGTGCGTCTTCTGAAAGGGTTCAAGAATGTTTATGAAGACGATTTGGCAGTGGTCATGTCGTGTGAGCCGGCTCTGATTGCCGCAGCAGAAGCAGAAAAAACAGCGGAAAAAGAGCAGGAAACAGACCAGAAAGCCGCTCCCGAAGGCGAGGAACAGCCATGAGCCCACAGCGTACATCACTACAGAAAAAACTGCGTGTAGCCGGGTTTCTCTGCTTTCATATTCTGATCGTGGGAGCCGCAATTGGCTGGGCAGCTGTTCGCTATCAGGAATGGGAGCAGGCCAGGCAGTTGCCAACCTTGCGGCTGAATCCGTTGACGGTGGCACCGGAATATGACCGTCCCGAGATTGTCTCAGATCAGGACCTCTCAGATGTACTTTCCCGTTTAAGGCCTCAATTCCGCGGGAAACAACCACGGATTAACCATGTCGATCATGCACTGCGGTTCTGGGGGCTGGAAGCGGAATTCGACGATCCCAAATCTCTCTCAGGTATCGAAATGCGGGATATTCTGCTGGACCATCGTCGTTTTGGCCAGGTCTGGGGAGCTAAGACAAAACCACTGCTGGTACGTAATGAAAATGGACTGCGAGCCCGCGTTCAGGAAGGTCTGGAAACATCAAGTCATGAGGATCATACGCTGGCGACTCTGGCAGAAGTCGGGACCCCCGCTGATTACCCGATTGTGCTCGCCCAGGGAGAGACCACACTGGCGGAGATGATCCAGGAATCTCTGAAATCGTTCAGCCTGAATCAGGTTGAATACGAATGGTCGGCACTGGTGTTCGCCCTGTTTCTTGATTCTCCTGAGAGTTGGACTACCTCGGAAGGTCAGCGGATTGATTTTGATGCCATCAGCGAGCGAATCATGCGTCAACAGCCGACCAAAGGGGTCTGCTACGGGAATCACCGACTGCATGCTCTGGTGATGATTCTGCGTGTTGATGAACAAACTCCCATTCTGTCCAAAGAGGGGCGTCAGAAAGTGATTGATTACCTGAAAGGGATTACCGATCGCCTGGTGAAATCTCAGTCAGCGGAAGGATACTGGGACAAAAACTGGGACGGGACAGAACTTGATTTATCGACGGAGCAGAAATTTACCCCCCGTGCCCGCAGAGCTCTGGCGACGGGCCATGCCATGGAGTGGTGGGCGCTGGCCCCTCCCGAGGTGCTTCCTCCTGATGAAACACTCATCAAGGCCGGTCACTGGCTGGTACAGACGATTCAGAAGATGCCGGAATCTGAGATAAAAAGCAGCTTCACCTTCCTCTCACATGCGGGGCGTGCTCTGGCGTTGTGGAGAGGGAAATTCCCGGCACAGGTCGAACTGGTTCCAGTGACAAAAGATTAAACATTTGCGTTCTACTTGAGAGCTTTCTGAATCCTCTGATGAAAGTCACTTCTCTGATGTTTTTACGCAGTTCGTGACTCATGCGCCGGTCTAAAGAAGCATGAATGAGTTGTGCACCACGGGTTACATTCGTGTCTGGTGTGTTAACTAATGTAAACACTTTCTGTAGGTGTATTGCTTCCCAGGTGACGTCTCCCGGTAAATGTCAGGAAAAGTGTCAGAAAATTGGCTGATGCTGATATTAGCGGGTTTAGCGAGAGTAGCTCAAAAATGTGTTGCTGGAAAAATACCTGAAATACGATCTGGTGTAAAAATAAGAAAAATGCGCATGGGTGGTGAAAATGGCACATCGTCTGCTGTCTATCTGCGACGTCTGCGCCGGGCGTATGCAGACTCGTTAATTTACTGGATTGTTAACAGTCGCATGTTCTTGCGATGCATCCAGTAGGCATTAACCATCTGATTAATGTGAGGAGTACGAATGAAGATGTTTCAGCAGTTTTGGAATGATGAAGCTGGTTTCGTCGTTTCAACAGAACTTGTGCTGATCGCTACTGTGTTGGTTCTCGGTATGATTGTCGGGTTGACCACACTGCGTGATCAGGTTATCGCAGAACTCGCAGACGTTGCAGCAGCAATGTCCAACAGCAACCAGAGCTATTCTTACTCTGGGATTACGGGCCACTCTTCCAGTACGTCCGGTTCACTGTTCGACGACAACACAGATTTCTGTGATCAGAACACTGATACCAGCGACACCTTCGTGCACTGCATCTCTATCATTGCAGCGACAACTGGTGAGTAGTCTAACGTTTGCATCTGCCTGAGTTGACGCAACTCAACGGTCAGATGTTTTCTCCCATATCCCATGGGAGGCAGAAATTAGCTCTGTTTCAATTTTTTATCACAATGTTCAAAGGAACTGACCAGATCAGTTCACAAGATACATAAGGAGTTAGAATGAACATGCTTAATAAGTTCTGGAATGATGAGGCAGGTTTTGTTGTCTCGTCTGAACTCGTGTTGATCGGCACAATCCTGGTATTAGGGGTTGTTGTAGGATTGGCCACCGTTCGTGATCAGGTTGTTCAGGAACTGGGTGACCTCGCTTTAGCTATCTCAAACATTAATCAAAGTTACAGCTTTTCTGGTGTAACGGGTCACACTTCCAGCGTTTCTGGTTCACGTTTCGTTGACCAGACCGACTTCTGTGACACCAACACCGATACCGCAGGTGTAGAACCTGCCTGTATCAATGTTGCTATCGCTGCTCCGACTGGCGAATAGTACAGTTGCAGTTTGAGTTTTCAGGCTGGTTCCCGAGGACGCCCCCTCGGGAACTCCCTGAGATTCAGATTTTTCGGGAGTTGGCACAGGATTGGCATCCTAGATGCATAACTTTGTGCAGTGTTTATCTTCATCGAGGAAGTTTCTCTCAAAGTCAGGATAGCAGCAGGAATGAAACTGTTACGTCAATTATGGTCAGATGAATGCGGCAATGTCTCCGCTTTTTCAACGGTTCTGATTATGACAATTCTGGTCATTGGCTTTATTCCGGGAGTGGTCACGATTCGTGATCATGTCGTTCAGGGATTTGGTGACATAGCGGAAGCACTCGTCAGTCTGGATCAGTCATATAGTTTCACAATTAACGGTGTGACCAGTGAATACATCGATACCAACAGCGGCGGTATGGCCAATAACGGCACCCTGGTCGATGAGGGAACTGTTGCACCAGCAGCGATGGATGCAGGCGATGGGTCAGCACCTGCTGCCCTGGATCTGACGATTCCGGCTGCAACGGGAGAGTAGTAATTACAAAATCTGATCAGCATTTGGTCAGCTAAATAGATTGAGACAACGTGTATCACCCCTGCTGGATTCAGGCCGGCATCAGGTGAATTGAAATTTTTTAAAATCGAAGATTTCAGGGAAGTTAACGTGGCAAAAATTAGTCCAGGAACAATGACGGCAGCGATTTTCGCAATTCTCTTAGGCTTGGGCGCGGCTTATACAGTGAGGCAGTTCCTGCACAAGCAGCCTGGCCCTGTTGTGCTGGCAGAGGACCCACCCGCTAAACCACAGCAGGCCTTTATCCCCATTGCCTCCCGGGACCTTGTGCCCGGCCAGACTTTGTCGCTAGATGACATTTCGATTCTGAAAATTGCTCCAGATCAAATCAACAAACGGTTCAAGCCCAACGGACAGCAGAGAATTATGGGGACTGAGTTCATTGTGAACCGCGTCTTGAAATCTCCCATCAAAGCTGGCGAACCATTTTACACCGTCGATCTGTATGCGACGGGAATGGGACCAGGGCTGTCTGAAAACCTTGAGCCGGGTAATCGGGCTGTGACAGTCTCTATTCATAAAATTGGCAATGTAGCCGGTTTCTCTCGCCCCGGAGCTGTGGTTGATGTCCTGTTCCGTTCACATGAAACCGACGGGATTCCAGAAACAACGATTACTCTGCTGGAAAAAGTCCGTGTACTGGCTGTTGGAGAGACTGCAGTACCCGGTCATAAAGTTGGCATGGGAAAGAAAGAATCTGAAGATTATCCGGTTACACTGGAAGTTTCCCCCGAACAGGGAAAAGTACTGAAAGTGGTTGAAGATCATGGGGTCCTGAGTCTGGCCCTGCGGAATCCTAACGAAAATACCGAAGTGGTTTCTGCAGGACGTGCCAGTGATCGACTGACTCTGTCGAATATTCTGGGATTCATCCCGAATCAGCGTGTCTCCAGCATGGATATTTATCGTGGCGGTAGTCTGAATACGGTTCATTTCAAAGGAAACCGTGCTTACAAAAGCCAGAACTGGATCGACGCGATCGAAACACCTGTTGCTTCTGAAGTGATTCCCTCCGGCAAAGCAGCAACAACGATGAAGCAAAGCGAGAAAAAGACTTCAGAGATCTCAACACCAGTCAGTGGTCTTTAAAGTCAGGTAGAAACAGGCATCATCAGCCGGAAGAAAAACCCGGTCTGATTGCCTGGGGCAGTCTGTCTGAGCACCGATTGCAGTCTGGATTCTGATTGTTTACGAAGTCTGTCAGGACGAGCAACCCTGCTGTATCCTGATTTCTTGGGGATATATATCTGTAGGTTACGACATGGAATCACTTCGCACGAAAAAACTGTTTCTGGAACCCGAAAGTTATATTCCGGAGAACAGAGAAGCAGAATTGAACTTTCAAAAACAGAAGGTCCTGATTCATCAGGAACTGGTCGATTCTCTCGATCTGTCGATGCTGGCTCAGATTTCAGAAAAAGAACTTTCTGGTGAAGTTCGAGCCGTTGCTACAGAGATCTGTGACGAACATGCATCGATCCTGGAAGGGATTGATAGAGAACGCCTGCTCGATGAACTGCTGAGTGAAGTATTCGGTCTGGGGCCCCTTGATCAGTTGATGGCTGATTCCAGTATCAGTGATATTCTGGTCAACCACGCTTACGAGATTCATATCGAACGCAATGGCCAGTTACAGGAGTCTGATGTCATCTTCGCTGATAATCAGCATCTGATGCGCATCATCCAGAGAATTGTTTCACGGGTTGGCAGACGTATTGATGAAGTGAATCCGATGGTCGATGCCCGTCTGCCGGACGGTTCCCGTATCAATGCCATCATTCCCCCACTGTCGCTCAACGGCCCTTCATTATCCATTCGCCGTTTCGGGACCGCTCCCCTGGGAATTGATGATCTGATTGAAAAGCAGTCAGTGACACCGGAGATTGTTGATTTTCTGGCTGCTGTTGTGGATTCCCGAATCAGCATGCTCATCTCGGGGGGAACAGGCAGTGGTAAAACAACACTCCTGAATGCATTGTCCAACTTCATTCCCCGTGAGGAACGTCTGATTACCATTGAAGACTCCGCGGAACTGATTTTGCAGCACAAGCATGTCGTTCGCCTCGAAACAAAAAATGATAACACAGAAGGGGTCGGAGAAATTTCCCAGCGGCAACTGGTGAAAAACAGCCTGCGTATGCGTCCGGATCGAATCATCATTGGTGAGGTTCGAGGAGCAGAAGCCCTGGATATGCTGCAGGCGATGAATACTGGTCATGAAGGTTCCATGACAACCATCCATGCCAATGATACCCGGGATGCTCTGGCTCGTCTGGAAATGATGGTTGCCATGAGTGGCTTTGAATTACCTCTTCCTGTGATTCGTCAGTACATTGCCAACGGTATTGGTATCGTGCTTCATGCTTCCCGAATGAAGGGGGGGCAGCGCTGTATCACCCGCGTCTCTGAAATTGTCGCGTTAAATGAACGGGGCGATTATCAGGTAGAAGATATTTTCGGGTTCGAACAGACCGGTGTGGATGAACAAGGGAATGCGACCGGTAATTTTTATGCAACAGGTTATCGACCTGCATGCCTGAAGCGAATGGAGTCTTCCGGGATTAAGCTGAGTGAGCAGATCTTTGAGCAGAAAACGTTCAAAGTCTGATTGGCTCGGTTCCTGAAATGAGAATCTGAGATTCATTCGTAGTGGAGATAGAGGGAAGTGAACAGTTCATCGATTGCTTTATTATGCTTTGTTGCAGTGACGGTAGCTGCTCTGGCTGTCTACCTGATGTTGCGGGACCTGGCCGGAGTATCGAAATCTGAGTCTGGTCGATTTGGTGGACGTCCCCGTTTACGCCGGATTCCCAACGTTTTTGACCAGGAGCCAGCCACCAGTCTCTTGGGAAAGATTGATCAAAGCTTTGACCGACTGATTCTGGAAAATGGATCGGAATTTACTCCCTTCTCCGCGTTTCTGTTTATCGTTGCCTGCGGACTGACAATTGGCGGAACGATTTTCGTGTACACTGATCTGCCTCTGGCCGGTATCGCTGGTATGGTGGCAGGCATGATCGCAGTCCTGATCCTGCTCCACTATCGCAGGAAAAAACGCATGCAGAAAATTCAGGAAGAACTTCCTGAAATGATCGATCTGCTGGCTCGATCAACACACGCTGGAGCGAGCCTGGAACAGGCGATTGCCATCGTTGGCGAAGAGACTAAAGGTCCACTCAGCTATGAATTCAGGAGATGCGCACGTCAGCTGGATATGAACATGTCCATTCCCGCTGTGATGAAATCACTTTCCAGCCGGATTCAACTGATGGATTTAAAGATCCTGACCTCCACGCTGATGCTCTATCGCAAAACCGGTGGAAATTTACCAGCGAACCTGGAACGAATGGCTGATGTGATCCGGGATCGCATCAATTACCGTCGTCAGATGAGAGCTTCCACAGGGGCAGGACGTGCTTCGGCAGTTCTCATGACCGTTGTGGCACCGGTCGCATTTGTCATTTTGCTGGTTGCGTTCCCAGATCATGTTTCCAATCTGTATACAGATCCGATTGGTAACATACTGCTGATGATCGCCTTTGTGTTAGAAGTGATTGGGATTTTCTGGGTCTCTGCCCTGCTGAGAACGGATTATTAAATATAGTTTTCATCTCTGGATGACTGTCGAAATTGCAGATTAAATAGTGAAGAGCCTTCCATGTTTCTAGATCTCGTAACAATCGCGACATTTCTGCTGGTATGCTTCGTTTTCTTCCTGGTGGGAGATGCCGTTGCTGCAGGACATCGCGCGGGAAGAAAAAAAGAATTGAAGCTGGGAGAAAAGTCCAGTGGCTCAACATACTCTGCGTCCCATGTCGGTCCTTTTCGACGGGCGATGGCAGGAGTGATTCCGCAGTCGGATGAGGAAATTAAAAAAATCGAGCTCGACCTGAAGCGGGCGGGTTATTACCGGTCGACTGCGTTAATTGAATATCTGGCCACCCGAAATATTCTGATCGTTCTGGTGTTGATCGGAACCGGAATCGGTTGTGTGCTGGCAGATCCTGGTACCAACTATCCGGAAATTATCCTGGTGGCGGGTTTACTGATTGCGGGAAGTGGCTACGGTCTGCCCCGTATTGTGCTGCATAATCAGGCCAGTCGCCGAGTGAATCGAATTCAAAAGGGATTACCGGATGCGCTGGACCTGGTCATGATGTGTCTGACCGGCGGCGTACCTTTGCGTACAGCCCTGCAGCGGGTCACTGAGGAAGTTCGTTATTCTCATCCGGATATTGCAGTGGAATTTGACATTATTCGACGTCATGCCGATGCGAATTCCATGGCGGATGCCTTAAAGCAGTTTGCCAGACGAATTGATGCCCCGGATGTGAATACTCTGTCCCTGATGATTTCTCAGACCGAAAGACTGGGGACCAATGTCTCAACAGCGTTGATTGATTTCGCCGATGGTATTCGGCGGAAGTACCGTCAGCGGGCAGAAGAGCATTCCAGTAAAACCAGTATCAAGCTGCTGTTTCCGGTTATTTTCTGTATGGCACCGCCGATTTATATTCTGTTTTTTGCACCCGCGGTGCTCGAGCTGCGAAGCTTTCTGATTCGTGAACACCGCCCCGGCGGGATTCTGGAGCCGACTACATACGGGGAAACAATCAGCACCACATCACAAACGCTCCTCAACGAAAACTCTCCTGGTGGGAACAATCAGTAAAGCGATTGAGTTCGTTCTCAAGTGTGGTTTCTGATCGATTGAGCTGACTGCGGTTAACTTCCTGCAACAGAATCAGGAAAGGGGCAGGCTCAACTTTCGGTTTGCAGTCTGCTCTGTGCTTTGGGCTTATTGGTTTCGAGCATGCCGTATTTCCGCATTTTCTTGTACAGACCAACCCGACTGATTCCCAGGGCTTTTGCAGTGGCCGTTTTTCGGAAACCATTTTCAGACAGTGATTTGAGCAGCAGATGTTTTTCGCTGATCGCGACTTGATCTGCCAGGGTCTGTTTCTCTTTCACAGCTCCATTGTTTGGCAGGCTTACCAGCTGATCTTCCTGGAACAGATTGGGAGAAAACTCATGCGTTGTCAACTCGCCATTGTTCGAGAATAGAACTGCACGTTGGATCTGGTTTTTGAGCTCTCTTAAGTTACCGGGCCAGCTGTATTGTTTGAGCAGGTCCAGGACTTTGCGATGGATTTTTGTGATCTCGATAGAATGCTGCTGACAGCATTCCTGAATAAATTGCAGAGAAAGTGGAATGATGTCGTTTGGCCGCTCCCTCAGGGCCGGCAGGCGAAATTGAAGTACGTTCAATCGGTAGTAGAGGTCTGAGCGGAACTTATTGTTCCGTGTCAGTTCATCGAGCTCCACGTTCGCGGCGACAATCAGCCTCGCTTCCGAGACTCGGGATTCTGTAGAACCCACGGGCTCGAACTGACCGGTTTCAATTACCTTCAGCAGTTTGGCCTGATCTTTGGGGGATAGAATATCGATTTCATCTAACAGTAATGTCCCCTTGCCTGCTGCTTCGAAACGACCGACTTTTGATCGTTCGGCTCCCGTGAATGAACCACGCAAATGACCAAACAACTCGCTTTCAATCAAATCCGAGGGGAGTGCTCCACAGGCGATATTTTGAAAAGGCTCTTCACTTCTGGGGGAGAGCTCGTGAATCATCGATGCCAGTGTGGTTTTCCCGGTTCCAGTTTCTCCGATCAATAAAAGAGTGACGTTATGCCTGGCAATTTTAGATATCTGATCGACGATTGGGATCATTTCCGGAGTATAGGTGGTCACGTGCATTTTATGATCGAAGATCTTACGTGATTCGGGAATGGTCTCAGGAGTTTTTTTCGGTTCAACTTTTGATAGTTCGTCAGCCAGGGCATTAAGTTCTTCGGGAACAGGTGGGTATTCCAGCCAGGCGTCGGTGATAAAATTAGCAGTCTCCACGTATTCAAGTGGAAGGAACTGGTCTAAGACTGTGACGATCTGCACAGGAAATTCGCAGATTTCTCTCAGATAAGACAGCACAGAACTGCGTTCATCAGACTCAGAGGGGAGATTGTGAGACCGCAAATCAAGGTAGATCGTTGCTGGAGCAGATGGCTGAATCGAATCTATCAATTCAGGCAATGACTTTACCACGGTCACCTGACTGTTGATCTGCTGGAGTAATCGTGGCTTGAGAACAGATACAAATTCGGAGTCGAAAGTATAAATAATCCCCAGAGGTGGCATCACAGCTCCTTTTGTTCTCTCTATAAAGGATCCGGACTGTGATTAGATGAACGGCCCGGATTCAGCGAGTTTTTTGCAATCGTAGAGCAAAGCAACTCGTTTAACTGTTAATATAGCAGTGCTTGAGGTGTTTGGGTGGAATATATCAATTGCGATGTTGAAATCACGATAACAAATGTTATCACCAAAATCAAATATGTAATCTCGGGGAAATAGGAGTTATTTACGGTTAGGCTAGGTTGATTTAGATTCGAAAGAGAATCAGGAGAAATGAAGGCGTAACCCTAATTGATATAGTGCTTTATGGGATGGTATTTGTGTCTGTGTTTTTTCGGAGAGTCATTTATTTTTTGAGGAATAATTTGAAAAATCACATTTCGACTGAAATAATTCTGTGCCAGGATGGTCATCTGGAGCTCTGTGCTGGTCTAGTTACTCCTGTCGTACCAGTTCGAATGTAACTGACAGAAATACATCTCAATCTCATTGCAGGGCCGGTTGTTGATTTAGGAATCAGGAGTCAAGAACTGGTCGATAAACAGGATTAAGGAGAAGTTTGTTGTCAACAGCACGGATCGCTCTGAATAAATCTGGCAGACCAAACTGAGCTGCTTTCTTCTAGTATGGCGATTCTTTTTCCGATGAATGATCGAACTCATTTCTTGCTCAGCTGCGCCATCCTGGTGTTGGTAATCAGCCTGGCACTGCGTCCGCAGTTAACTGAACTTCCTCCACAGATTTCTGTTCAGGAATCGAACATCCCGCAGGAGCCATCTCTTAACAGCATTCAGCAATTTCTGGAAATTGAAGAGGGACTGACAATGGTTTCAATGGAACCTGCCCTGCCAGATCAGCCAGAAATCAAAAAAAACAGGCTCCATCTCAATCGGGACAGGCGGGAATTTATCCCGATGAATGTCGTGCCGCTTCAGGCAAAGACGAACAGGAAACCGGCAACGCAAACCAGCGCAGTGTCGGCACAAAAGCCTCAAATCACCACCCCTCAGGCGAGACAGATTTCATCCCGTGAGAATCGACAGTTAGAGCAGTTTGATTCAAATGCCAGTAGCTTGATCGATCAGAGTCAGGACTCGTTCTCTCGAGGTTTGTTATCTCTGTCAGACTATCAGTTGGCATTGAATATCGCATACCAGTCAAAAATCGATGTTGGTGAAATTCGTGGCGCAAAAGGTGCGAAGATCGGGCAACTGACGGCAAAACAGGCTTTACTTGAACAAGCAGTAGATCAACTGAAAATGCTCAATCAGCCTGCGGCACACCGGTGGTATGGTGATCTGCTTCATTCCCGGTTGATGCTGGCGCAAAATCAATATGAGATTGCCGCAGCTTCTGATAATCAGTACCAGAAGGGATTGGCATTGCGTGAGATCAACCGTCTCTCAGAACAGTATTATTCGGTTCGCAGGCAGGAACTCCAGGTGGGAGAAGCCGATCTGAACGAATATCGCCGTGCTGCGAGGTCTATTTTTGTTGCGAATCTGGAAACGAATTCATTTCAGCATAGTCAGCAGAACGACCTTTCGAACCTGGCTGATTTTACACGTCAACTCGAGGGAATTCAAAAAGCCGTCGAGACGCTGGCTGAACGGGGAGCCGGTCTGGGAAGAAAAGATCTGGTTGAACTTTCACAGGCGCAACTCTCCTTTATTCAGGGTAATTATTACCGTCAGAAAAAAGATGATCGCAGAAGCCGAGCGATGTTCGAGCAAAGTCAACAGCATGCGAAAGCGGCCTGGGAAGTCAGAATGAATACTTACTACCCGAACGGCACCGCCACGCTGCATGAACTGACTTCTGCCTGGATCATGTGGAGGTCTGCGGAGACCGAACTAAACAAATCAGACATATCTTCATCCGTGAAACCGGATCGAGAGCTGACCGCGGGGCTGGATCGTATGCTCAATCTGACCAGCCAGATCGAGGATCGCAGAGGTCGCATGGCCAGCGATATCTCTCTGGTCAATTGTCTGAAAGACTCCGAACTGCTGACCGAATTGAAGAAAAAGTCTGAATAGACTCTATCAATCCAGGTCCAGACGTAAAAAAAGCCTCTCGAAAGAGAGGCGATTCAAAAGAGGCGCCGCCCGGATTCGAACCGGGGAATAACGGATTTGCAATCCGCCGCCTTAGACCACTTGGCTACGGCGCCTTAACTATTGTGTTTTTCAACCAATAAACTCTTGTCTCAGCAGAGCTTACAGAGTCTAAGTGATTTAATCAACAGAAGCGATAGAATCATTATTCGACGATTTCTCAGACGAATTTGACCGAATCGTAATAACCGATCGCAGTTAGGTCAAGCAAACCGGGAAAGATCCGAATTTTTTTTATATCTCACCCATTTTAACATCACCCAAATCCGGTTCTTATTGCGACCGTTGATAAACTTTAGGGCAGCCCTCTCCCGCGATCATCGCTTCTGCCAAACGAAGTTCGTCAGCTTGGTGGTATTCTTAACAGTTTCCGTGTAGCATCAGGAATGCGTTTGAACGCTTCAATATCTTGAAACAGTTCAGCCGGAAATGGTTCATGATCTTTCGATTGTTTTCCGGCAAGCAACTACCAGTTCTTAGAAGAAAACCAGCAGAGAAATATGACAGAACATACTGATTCGACCGCAAAACTAACAGAAGAACAACTGATTGACCGTGCCCGGGAAGCTCTGAGTGACAGCAGCTGGGTTATCGGTGAGTGTGCTGCTCAATGGACAAAAAAATATGCCAAGGGAAGGACCGACGCGGATTTTGGGGCGATGGTCGGGCTGAGCGGAGACCAGATCTACCAGCGACGTCGGGTCTGGGAAACGTTTGGCGATGTCAAAGATCAGTATGCGCACCTCAAATGGTCTCACTACTATATCGCCCTGACCTGGGATGACGCTCCGGAGTGTCTGCAATGGGCTGAAGAAAATCAGGCGACTGCTGCCGAGCTGAAAGCCTGGCGGAGGGCTGTGAACGGTGAAGATCTCTCCATTTCGGAACCGTTTGAAGAATACCCGACTGATTCAGAAGTCACCTTTGTTTCTGATGAGCCGATCTCCGTGAAAGATCCTTCTGAATATGATCAACTGGAACGGAGTGGTCTGGAGCCGGGATCAAGGGAGCAGTCGGAGGCAGCCGCGACTGTGGCCGGCCACGCGCGGGACATGGGAGGCTCCGGAAATGAGTACAGCCCGTTTCGTTCAGGTGCAGCCTCTCCCGCTCCTAAAGGATCCGGTTCGGAAACTGCAGTTGTTGCCAAGCCGGAGATTACTCCTGAACAGGCAGTGAAACGCATCTGTTCCGCGGTAGAACGCTGTCACAAAATGCTGACTCCAGAAGTGCAGTCTGCCTTTTCTGACCTGTCTCCTAAGCTGAAGAAACGTTTTATCAAAGCGATCAGTGAGCTCAATTCCGCAGCCGCCAAGTTGCAGTAACAGGTATCTGTTTCCGATTTCATTGCGATGTTCTCGGTGAATTTTATAGAATAGGGAAAGCGATACCTGCAACTCCACTTCTTGTTTGTAGATGAATAACAGGTCATGCCTTCAGAACATCCGTCACAGCCATGGGGACATTCATCCGGAAAATCCTCGCTGATTCAGAAATGGTTGATTCTTATACTGATCATCGTGAATGTCTTCATGACAATCATGCTGTTGCAGCGCTATTTCGGTCAGCCTGATTTTCGGGTTCCCATGCCGACTGACCTGACTCAGTCAGAGTTGAGAATCATCGAACTGTTCCGTGAATCTTCTCCTTCGGTCGTGCATATCCGCACGGCTGACTTTTCCTCGCCCATGGATCAGTTCAGTATGAATCCCCAAACCCCCCGCCAGGGGTCCGGAAGTGGTTTCATCTGGGACCGTGAGGGGCACATTGTAACCAATTTTCATGTCATCCAGAAAGCAGATGAATACATGGTTACTCTGGCGGATAATTCAAACTGGATTGCTAAGCACGTTGGGAGTGCTCCCTCAAAAGATCTGGCAGTACTGAAAATCGAAGCGCCCCGCGATCGGTTGAAGCCGATCAAAAGAGGGTATTCCGCTGATCTTCAGGTCGGACAGACTGTGCTGGCGATTGGCAATCCTTTTGGTCTGGATCAGACCCTGACGACCGGCATTATCAGCGGTCTGGGACGTGAGATCATCTCGGTGACCGGAAGATCTATCCGCAATGTCATCCAGACTGACGCAGCTATTAACCCAGGTAATTCAGGAGGCCCACTCCTGGACAGTTCAGGGAGATTGATTGGAGTCAATACTGCAATCTACAGTTCATCACATGTCTATGCTGGCATCGGTTATGCCGTGCCCGTTGATCTCGTGATTCGATTTGTTCCTCAACTGATTCAGTATCACTCGATACAGACTCCCAGTTTGAATTTCCTGGGAGTAGATGATTTCGTGATCCACAAACTCAAAATTAATCACATGCTCCCCAGTGATGTTTCAGGGGTCATGGTTCAGGCTGTCATGCCAGGAGGAGCAGCTGATCTGGCAGGTCTGAAGGAGCTCAGACTCGACGAAGCCGGAAACCTCATTTTGGGAGACTTGATCATGCAGCTTGATGAAATGCCCATTACCAATACAAACTCATTACTGGACGCTTTGGAAATGCGTAAGGTTGGAGATGAAGTTCAACTGATGGTGCTGCGGAATAATAAAAAAATCAAACTGAAGGCCCGTCTCCAGGATTGGAGAAACGAACAATAGCTGCCTGATCAGGTCGAGGGTCTTACTGGGATGATACTGGGGGAGTTACGAGAGGCGAGGAGTGTTGGTAAATATTCACTTGGAATAGACTTGCGCCAATAGATCTTGCTCTGAGAAATGGATTTCTTGGTTGACACGTTACTGATTTGGATTACTATGTGTAGGTTACATTGATGCTCGATTGAATCCTCAATTCGGGCTTTCACCAACGATGGTTTTGTTGACAGCTTAATTATGCCTGCAGATTACCCACCGGAAATAGTCAAAGAAGGTCAGGTCACCGTTGTGGCTTTGGGGCCGGAGTACGAAAATCTGGACGAGCCAAGACTGGATGCCTTGACGGATGTGTTATTGCAGGTTGCTGAAACTGCCACACCACCTGTGGTGGTTCTGGATCTGTCACATACCTCTTTCTTCGGCTCTGCTTTCATTGAGGTCATTTTCCGGATGTGGAATCGACTCAATCATCGTGAGGGAGGGAAGTTCTGTATCTGTGGTTTGAGTGAATACTGTACGGAAGTGCTGGAGGTGACTCACCTGGATCAGTTGTGGGAAACTTTTCCGGACCGTGCCTCTGCCCTGAGTGCTCTGAATTCCTGAGCGAGCCTCATTCCGATTGACTCTCTGCTCGACTCTTTTTCTGCCGAATTCTGTTTGCTTTGTATCTGAAAGTTAACACTTTGAGTTAGCATTGCTAATCAGTGTTAATATCCCGGCCTGCGATACTGTCGTCCGCATCAGGGGGGGCGTGTTGATACAAGTGCCTAAATTTCTGTTATTTATGGAAGTTATCTTCCATTTCGACCAGATCCCACCCAGAACGAAAAAATCAGGATATTTGGTACAGGTTATGCTTTGAGTTTGATAGAGGAATTTCTATCTGAACTTCATGAAAGGGCATCCTGTGTTAAAATTGATCCGGACACAAACCAAGCGATGGAAACGAAAAGTCCGTGGTTCTGTTTTCGTAGAGTACCTGTTATTGTTGACGATCATTGGTATCGGTGCTCTGGCTGGTTTAAATACCTTACGTTATGCCCTCCACAGTGAGCTGTTGGATCTGGCGAATGCAATTAACGCGATCAACTCCCCCTGATCGATCACGAACTACTGAATATCGAATAGCCTGTGTTTGAAACACAGGCTTTTTTTATGGACCATTTTCTGAATGATTTGCTTTAATTGGTAAAAAGATTGAAATAAAAGGAATGGATTGAATATAATAATTTCGATGAATAAACAGCTTGAGGCTGTTTTGTGATTTTAACCAGAGATGAGGCAGACCGATGAAACGACTTTCCATATTGGCTGTGGTGATGGGATTGTTCTATATCACGATGGTGGGGTTTAGTTCTGCAGAACAGAAACCCAAGGCAGATGTGAAGACTGCGACAGCACAATCGAAGGCACCAGAGGAAAAAGACACCGATTATTCAGATCTGGATCGAGATGATTTGAAAGAAGGTCTCACGCGTGCTTTCTACGATGCACTGATGGATGCCAAAAATGATATTGAAGACTCAGATAATGAGGGGCTCAGTGGTCGGGATGAAATCGTCGGCAGCGATGGTAAAAAAAGAACCGTTTTCCAGGAGGCCCGCAGGACGATCTTTCAGGCAGATCAGATCCTGGCTCGCGTAAAGGCTGAGAATAAACAAGCATTGGCCAAGTTGCGTAATCCACCTCGCCGCGTTCTGCCCGGTCAAAAACCGCTACCGAAAGCCAACAGTGCCCGGAATGATCAGAATATCAAACAACAGATCGAAGTGCAGAAAAAAAAGGTTGCACAGGAACAGCTGAAATTACAACAGCTGCAAAAAGCTCAAGAGACGCAGACTGCTGGAAAATAGCCAGTTTCACCAGTGAATTTTCAGATAGCCGTGAGGAGGCAATCGTTTTCTCGCGGCTATTTTTGTTGCAGATCGAGACAGAGAATTCTTTTTTCATCTCGCAGATAAAGTCGACCATTTGCGAGAGCCGGGTTTGCCCAGGCTTTGAATTCCAGTAAGCCTGTCAGCTTTCCTTTTTCGCGATACTCAGTTGGATTCGCTTCTACCAGAACGAGAGTCCCCTGCTCCGTCAGGCAGATCAGGTGATCCTGAGCAGCGATTTGCGTGCATTTTCCCACTCTACGGCTCATCCACTGTACCTCTCCCCGTTGGAGATCGAGGCAGCGATAGGTGACTGTCGCCAGATCACCATGCGGACCATAGATAAAGCCATCCTTGATGATGCTGGTGGCGAACTGATTTTGCAGTGAAAGATTTTTCCAGCGCGAGATCGGGCGCAGTTCCTCATTTTGCTGAGTGAGTGCAAACCGCATGCAGCCTGTGCCATAGGCTGAAGAGATAAACAGTGAGTCATCATTCCAGACCGGGGTCGCGCAGTTACAGTTGTATTTATTCCCCCAGACCACTCGCCAGAGCAGACTTCCCTCTTTCGGATTGAGTGACAGGATCGACTGTCCGGTAGGGACGATGAGCTGTCTCTGATTTTCAGCTTCAATCACGATCGGCGAAGCATAGCCCGGCGGGTCGTTCCCGCTTGACCAGACCAGCTTACCAGTGTCTTTATTCACAGCGATTACCGAATTATTGGCCGACCCACCCGGCTGGACGATCACCAGGTCCCCTTCAATCAGAGGAGAGGCAGACATCCCCCAATAATAAATGGTTTTCTGCTCCTGTCGTGGCGCGCCACTGACCTGAAAGATATTGATTTTCCATCGAATACGACCAGTGTCGGCTGTCAGACAAAGCAGGTCGCCAGCTGGCAGCAGGCAGAAAAGCTTTCCCTCGTGCCAGGTGGGAGTTGATCGAGGACCGCGGGCCTGGCGCTGGTGATCCAAATAGGTTGGTGCGGCTCGTGTCGACCAGAGTTTTTTCCCGGACAGTGCGTCCAGACAAACAACATAGTCGTGGTTCAGATGCGTCGCCATGGTCCAGAGCCGCCCGTTGGCAATGACCATCGAGGAATAGCCGCCTCCCAGCGGTTCCCGCCATAAAACAGCGGGCTTATGCTCGTTCCAGTTCACATTGAGACCAGTTTCCTGGGAAATACCGTTCCGCAGATTCCCCAGAAAAGAGGTCCAGCTCCCCTGCTCTGCTGTTTCAGAATCCTGCTTGACAGCCCTGTTCTGTGCCTGATTCCCCTTATTCGTTGCAGTACCTGGTGAGATTTTGGGCAGTTGGGCGGGGACAACGTCTGTAAAGGCGAGTGTCCATAATAGAACGAAAAAAGCCCACAGCGGGAATCTGGGCTGGGGGCATGAAGAATTAGAAACAATCTGGCAGGCAGTTCGGGGCATTTTGCTCAATCCATTTGACAATCGCGCTGAACTAAGATGAGAAGACTCAACTGGTGTTTGAGGGAAATTTATTCGATTTCCACCCAGAGTGCCAGTTGGACTGCCGCGTTCAAAGGCATTTCGGAGATACCCAGGGCAACACGCGTATGTTTCCCTTTATCACCAAAGATATCAGTTAATAACTGAGAGGCGGCATTCAGTACAAATGGCTGCCGGTCAAACCCGGGGGCAGAATGGACGTATCCTTCCAGCCGGATGATCTGTTTGACTTTGGAGAGTTCTCCTGTCACGGCTTTCACTTGAGCCAGAGCGTTCATCAGGCACAGGCAGGCGGCATTGGAACCATCGTCCTCATGCAGGTGGTCCGGCCCGATCTTTCCTTTAAACATCAGTTCTGAGCCAATAAACGGGAGTTGTCCACTTGTAACAATCACATTTCCAAACTGGGTGACAGGAATGTATGATCCTACTGCCTGGGGGGGAGTTGGCAGGGTCTGGTCCAGTTCCTGAATACGTTCTTCCGGGGTCTGACTCATGTTGAAAAAATCCCTCTGGTAGATAAAGGTCGAAGTTAACATGTCACGATACATGAGAAGTACGGTGATAATAACATATTTCCCGGGGTCGCATCCAGAATCAGATTTGCAGAAACGATCGTTTTCTTCTCAGATCTTTTCCACGTTTGTGGGGAACAGTGAGCCATTATGAATTCTGAACAAGCCGCGGGGTTGACCGGGACGGACCCGGATTCAGGAGACCATTCCAGGTTCAAGCTTCCACACCGTAAGTGGTCATGGATCATTAAGCCACTGGCCACACTGCTCTCAATCGGTTGGGTTTTATCCGTCCTTGTGAGGCTGACAGTTCGAGACTCGGGAGGAACTGTTTCCACGCTGATTTTTTACATGTCTCCCCTGATATTGTTGAGTGTCGGGGCAGCGTTCCTTTCCGGGCTGACGATTTGGATCCGCTGGTACCGTGTTGCTTTGATCTGGCTGATCTTGAGTCTGTTGACCGGTCTCTGGTGCTATCAAAAGCAGTTTCAAACGCATGCCACTTCGGCTCAGGCACTGGATAATAATCTGGTTCCGATACGGGTACTTTTCTGGAATGTAGGAGATCGTCTCTGGAGCATCAAGAATATGGTGCAGGAAGTCAAACGGATTGATGCTGATGTGGTTGCCTTCGTAGAGGCCGAATCCTACACCCAGGAGAATCAGGATTTCTGGAAGAAGACGTTTCCGGAATATAAGTGCCAGACGGGGAAAGCTGGCTTCGTTCTGTTATCAAGGATGCAGTGCCTCTCCAGTGATTCGGGTAGCCTGGGCCGGATGGGACGCTATTTGAAAATATCACTGGTACCAGAGGGGGGGCCATCATTTACTTCAGATGTTCCGAAGATGATGACCGCCTGGCTGGTCGATATCAACAGCGATGTTTTCAGATCGCGAAAACAAGCATTGCAATTACTGGCAGATCAGGTTCAGGAAAACGGTGAGAAGCCTGCTCTGGTCCTGGGCGATTTCAATACTCCAGGAGATTCTGTCCATTTTGAGCCTCTACGAAAACAGTGTCGAAATACGTTTGAAGCGGCCGGTGATGGCTATAACGCTACCTGGCCCCTGCCCCTGCCTGTACTTGACCTGGATGGAATCTGGGTCAATTCGTTTTGGCAGGTACGTTCTTGTGAAAACCGCTGGACCTGGTATACGGATCATCGTCCGGTCGTCGCTGAACTGCTCCTGAAATCGGGGCAGCCACAGGGGCCATCATCCGATTGAAACAGTCCCTTTCTTCGGTCTTTTCTGCTCTCAGCAGAAAAGACAGGCATTCGTAGACAAATCAGGTTTCCTGCTTCATCCCGTGAATTAATCTCAGTATAATCAAAGCTGAAGTACTGCCTGCCAGTCAGCAGAGCAAACGGAAGTCAGGCTTGTTATCACGATTCAAAGAGGGTTCTCATGCGATCGATCTGTCTGTGTAGTCTGGTTGTTTGCCTGTTCAATTTGATACTGCTGGAATCCCAGGCTGATGCCGCGATTTTCAGTGGCGAGATTCAATCCATCTCTCCTGATCAAAAACAGGTGGTCATTAAATCCATCCAGGGCAAGGAAAAAAGTTTCACCATTCCTGCTTCGGTCCCGATTACCTTCAACGGTAAAAAAGCCCCTTTCGATCAGTTCAAAACGGGACAACGGGCTACTGTCTTTACGAATTCATCGGGGGAGATTACCCGTTTTTCGGTTCGTGAGGCGCTGGAACCCAAACCCCAGACGACTGTCGAACGTCCCAAAAAGGAAATGAAATCCAGGAAGACTACGGGATCCTCTGATAATAAGCCGGCAGGGAATCTGGGCTGGACGCAGTTTCGTGGTCCTGATCGAGCTAATATTTCGAGTGATACCGGACTGATCAAGGACTGGAATCAGAGCCCGCCGAAGCTGTTATGGACGGCGCGTGGATTGGGCGAGGGGTACTCTTCTGTTTCTTTAAGCGACAATCTTGTCTTTACGATCGGAACGAAGGCTAACGAGGAAACCGTTTATGCCCTTGATCTGAATACAGGTGAGATTGTGTGGTCTCAACCCAATGGGACGATCTTCCAGAACAACCAGGGAAACGGGCCACGCTCGACTCCCACTATTGATGGAAATCTGCTCTACGCTTTGGGAGCCAACGGTAATCTGGCCTGTCTGTCAGCACGTGATGGAAACCTGGAATGGTCAAAAAACATTCTGCAGGAATTCGCTGCCAGTAACATTGTCTGGGGGATCAGTGAATCTCCTCTGATAGATGGTGATAAGCTGATCTGCACACCCGGCGGTCAGGGGGCTACGATGGTCGCGCTCAACAAGCGGGATGGTAGCCTGATCTGGAAATCGGCTGTGCCAGGTAATCCCAAAGCGGGATACGCCTCGCCGATTAAAATCAGTGTGGGAGGTATTGAACAGTATGTGAATTTCACCCACTCTGGGGTCATGGGCATTTCTGCTCAGACGGGAGCTCCGCTCTGGGGAAATGATCGGGCTGCGAATAAGACGGCAAACTGTTCGGCTCCCGTTTTCTACCCTGAAATGAACTCGGTGTTTTATGCATCGGGATACGGAACCGGGGGGGCTCTGCTCAAGCTGTCTGCGGCACAGAATCAGGTGACAGCCCAACTGGGGTTCTTTACGCCTGACATGAAAAACCATCATGGTGGGATGGTGCAGGTCGATGGTTACCTCTATGGATCGAGTGATCCGGGAGTTTTGACGTGCATCAATCTCAGGAATGGAGAGACCGTCTGGCAGGACCGTTCTGTCGGAAAAGGGGCGCTGACCTGTGCTGACGGGCATATCTACCTGCGTAGTGAGAAAGGTCCCGTGGCTCTGGTAGAAGTCAATCCAAAAGCGTATGTTGAAAAAGGACGTTTTGATCAGCCACAACGGAGCGGCAAACCCGCCTGGCCTCACCCGGTCGTCGCTGATGGAAAACTCTTTTTACGTGATCAGGACCTGCTGTTGTGCTACGACGTTCGTGGCCAGTAGTCTCAGTCATTAGCGGGTTGAGTCTGGTCCAGTCAGATTTAAAATGATTCTCAGGCTCTCTGTTGGCAGGGAGTCTGTTTTTATCGGTTTAGAATTGAAAGTGAGATAAATGCAGCTTCGAAGTGCTCAGCAAACGATATTCTGTGGAATCCTGAGTATGTTCGTCCTGGCTCTGTTTTCAGGTCCAGCGACAACTTTATTTGCGGCGGATTCTGAAAATACCCGACCGAATGTGTTGTGGATTACCAGTGAGGATAACGGTCCCCACCTGGGTTGCTATGGTGATACTTACGCAGATACCCCTCACATTGACAAACTGGCATCCAGGGGAACCATCTACCTCAACTGCTGGTCGAACGCCCCTGTCTGTGCGCCTGCCCGGACGACATTGATCACCGGGATGTACCCGACCTGTCTGGGGGCCGAACACATGCGGAGCATGGTCAAGCTTCCCAAGCAGTTCCTGATGTACCCGCAATACCTGCGGGAAGCCGGGTATTACTGTACAAATAACAGTAAGGAAGACTATAACGTCGCCAAGTCTGGGAAGGTCTGGGACGATTCCAGTCGCAAGGCACATTGGAAAAATCGCAAGCCGGGACAACCCTTCTTTGCTGTCTTCAATCATACCATCAGTCACGAAAGTAAGATCCGCAACCGGCCTCATACTCTGGTACATGATCCTGCCAAAGCCCGGGTCCCCGCATACCACCCGGATACACCGGAAGTCCGGCACGACTGGGCTCAGTACTATGACCGGATTACGGAGATGGATGCCCTGGTCGGGAAGAACCTCAAGGAACTGGCTGAAGCGGGGCTGGCCGATGATACCATTATCTTCTACTACGGAGACCATGGTTCCGGCATGCCTCGCAGTAAACGCTGGCCTTATAATTCCGGATTACAAGTGCCACTGGTGATCTACATTCCACCCAAATTCCGGAATCTGGCTTCATCCGATTATCAGACAGATGGAGAATCAGATCGGCTAGTCAGCTTTGTCGATTTTGCTCCCACTCTGTTGAGCCTGGCAGGGATTGAACCTCCCAAACACATGCAGGGATATGCTTTCCTGGGACAGCATCAGACCAAACCTCAGGACTATCTGTTTGGGTTTCGGGGGAGAATGGATGAGCGTTACGACCTGGTAAGATCCGTGCGCAATAAACGTTATGTTTACATCCGCAACTACATGCCTCATAAAGAATATGGACAGTACCTGAATTACATGTTCCAGACACCGACGACCCAGGTCTGGAAACGCATGTATGATGAAGGCAAGCTGGTACCCCCTCAAACCTACTTCTGGGAAACGAAGCCGGCCGAAGAGCTATATGATCTCCAGAGTGACCAGGATGAAGTCCATAATCTGGTCGGATCCGATAAGCATCTGAATGTGCTGAATGAACTGCGTGAAGCCCAGCATCAGAAACTGCTGGCCATTCGGGATCTCGGATTCATGCCGGAAGCGGAGATTCATCGCCTGGCGGATGGCCGCGCTCCTTATCTGGTCGGTCACAATTCCCAGCTTTATCCGATGCCAGAAATTCTGGCGATGGCGGACCTGGCCTCTTCCCGCAAACCGCATTGCGAGGCGGAACTATTGGCCGGGCTCAAGAATTCCAATGATGTGGTCCGTTACTGGGCTGCGATGGGATTTTTGATTCGTGGTCAGCAGGCTGTACAACAGGCAGCCCCCCAGTTGCGAGCAGCATTACAGGATTCGTCGAAGTCTGTGCGATGTATCGCGGCTGAAGCTCTGGGCCGGTATGGTAATCAGCAGGACGTTCAGGCTGGCGTCAAGACGCTGCTCTCGCTGTCCAATCTGAACAAGGACGGGCTGTATGTTGCCATGCTGGCACTGAATGGCCTGGATAAACTGGGGCCTGAGAAAACCGCTTCGGTGCAGGATCAGATTGCTAAGCTGCCTTTGAAGAATGACAAAATCGACCGTCGTCTGCAGAACTATGTGACACGACTGGTTGAACGGATTCAGGAACAACAGCAGCAGAACGAGAAATAGAACTCTGAAGAGAGTCAACGCGGAAATGGTTTCGCGTTGACTCTCAATTCATTCCGTCACTTCAAATTTTCTGAATTTGCAGGCTGACTTTCGCATTCCCGATCGTCACTTCCTTGCCGTCAGCCAGAGCATCGGACTTGTCCAGTTGTTCGCCGAGCGTCTCGCCCAGGATGTAATCTGTCCAGTTGGAAACAGCCTGTTCGACTTCAGGAGCGTTCTGTGGGTTGTAGAAGACCTGAATGCGATCCTCAATTTCCAGATCTGCTTCTTTGCGAAGCTGCTGAATCTGGCGAACAAAGTCGCGGGCCATTCCTTCCTGTTCCAGTTCCGGAGTGAGTTTGGTCGAGATTGCAATCTGGATCCCCTGCTCGTCTGCACTGGCCCAGTCCGCTGCCTGCTCCGTTCCCACCAGGACGTCGTCGGGTTCCAGATCGATCTGGTTGCCGGAAAGTTCCAGCGAAACCGATTCCCCGCGTCGGAGGGGGCCCAGTACTTCATCGCCCAGTTCAGGAAGTTCCTTACGCAGGACGCCGAGCAGTTTACCGTATTTGGGCCCCAACGTTTTCAGGTTTGGCTTATAGGTATAGCTGACCAGTTCATCCAGGTTTTCACAGCGAGTGACCTGCTTGATATTGAGCTCTTCTTCTACAGTACTGGCCAGGCTCTCGATGGCTTCCGCCTGCTCGGTAGTCTGACAGGCATAGCGTAATTCAGCCAGCGGCTGACGAACACGTTGATTCGATTCATCCCGCAGCTTATGGCCCAGTTTGACCATGATCTGTGCCTGGGCAGAGCGGAAGTTGAGTTTTTCATCAAGCAGCGTGGTGTCGCAGGTGGGGAAATCACACAGGTGCACGCTCGCAGGTGCGCTCTTGTCCCAACTGGTTACCAGATTCTGATAGATCCGTTCCGTCAGGAACGGGATGACGGGCGCCAGTGCTTTTGAGAGCGTGACCAGGACTTCATAGAGTGTCTGGTAAGCAGCCAGTTTGTCTGTGTCGTTCGCATCCTGAGAACGCCAGAACCGGCGACGGTTCCGACGAATATACCAGTTTGAAAGATCGTCGATGAACGTAGTCGCATTCTTGAGGAAGCCGGCATAATTGTAGGCTTCAATCTCTGTCTTGCCTGAAGCCAGCAGCGCCTGCAGATTGGAGAGGATCCAGCGGTCGATTTCCGGACGATCCGAGACTGGAACGGGGGCCTGAGCGGGGTCGAATTCATCCAGCCGGGCATAATTCACGAAGAATGCATAGGAGTTCCAGAGCGGAATCAATACCTGACGACGGATCTCGTCAGCGGGCTTACTTTCAACCAGACAGGTAGGAGCACCCTCTTTGGTCTCAGAGATCGGACCTTCCGGGGTTTCCAGAGTGACATGCTGATCGGGGTTCCGCATGCCAAAACGCAGGTCGGATGCAGGGTTGTGCGCCAGATACATCCAGCGCATCGTATCGACGCCTAACTGCTCTGCTGCCTCTTCAAACCAGATGGCCGTTCCATCTGATTTGTGCATTGCTTTGCCCTCTTCATTCAGCACCAGGCGATACCCCAGCAGAGTCTTGAACGGAGGTGTTCCATCCATCATGGTGGCCATTGAAAGCAGTGCATAGAACCAGTTCCGGAATTGACCGGGGAAACACTCTGTGACCAGGTCAGCCGGGTACCATTTTTCCCACTCTTCCCGGTTCGTGTTGTACTGCATCGTTGAGAAGGGCACGATCCCGGCGTCCAGCCAGGGGTTTCCGACATCCGGGATGCGAGACATCAGGTTGCCCGTTTTGGGGTTTTTCAGTTTCACCTGATCAATCCACGGACGATGCGGCGTATGTCCTTCGAGTGCTTCCCAGCCTTCGACGGCGCGTTCCTTGAGTTCATCCAGAGACCCGATGACTTCAAAATCGCCGGTTTCCTCATCCACCCAGATTGGTAGTGCCAGTCCCCAGAAGCGTTTTTTGGAGACCATCCAGTCCCGCATGTTGGTCAGCCATTCCAGCTCGTGCTGTTCGCCGTCGATACTGGAAGGGACCCAGTCAATCTGGCGGGTGATGTCTTTGATTTCTTCCCGCCAGTCCATATTGATGAACCATTCATCCACCAGACGGAAAATCAGTTCGTCTCCGGTCCGCCAGCAATGCGGATAGATGTGGGGGTACTGTTCGACTGAGACCAGCAGGCCTTTCTCTTTCAGTTTTTCAAAAACGAGTTCCGGGGTCGCTGGATCGATGGCTTCTTTGCCGGTGAATTCACCAAACCCTTCCTCGAACCGGCCGTCTTCGCCCAGTGGTGCAATCGCGACCAGGCCCAGCTGCTTACCCAACTGGTGGTCAACATCACCGCAACCCGGGGCTGTATGCACGATCCCGGTTCCCTCACCTGCAACGACGTGCGGGTTCCCTTTGAAATCGCGACCTCCGTCCACGACCTTATGGCAGGAGACCCCGCTCTGATTCAGCAGGTTTTCATCGCTGGGATATCCCCCAGGGGTTTGTTGTGCCGGCAGCTCGTCAAAGGGCCCCGTATATTCCCAGCCCACCATCTCGGCACCTTTGATGGTGTCGACGATTTCATATCCCCCCTGCTCTTTGAAGATCTGAGCCAGGGTTTTCAGCTTAGGGACATCTGTGGGCCAGGACCATTCCGGGCGCCCGAAGCCTTCTTTGAACTCACGACTCAGTCGCTGGTATTCCAGGTTGTCCTTGGCGAAATAGTAAATCGCATCGTCTTTTTTGGCTTTGAGTTTGACGTATTCCAGGTCCGGATTGATGGCGGCAGCAACGTTACTGGTCAATGTCCAGGGAGTGGTAGTCCAGATCAGCAGATACTCGTTTTCCCGGTCTTTGAGTGGGAAGCGGACGAAGATCGACTTATGGACTGACAGCTTCCGCCCGTCAGCTACTTCCATCTGGCTGTAGGCACTCCCCCCGCGACCGGACCAGGGCATCACGTCATGTCCCCGATAGACCTTGCCGCGCTCGTAGCACTTTTTAAGGAAGGTCCAGATGGTTTCGTTGTTTTCCGTGGAGAAGGTGAAATAGCTCCCCCCCCACTCCGCATTACCCAGTCGGGAGACCAGCATATCTGCCCGGTCTGTTACCTGCTTGCCACTCGGGGTGGTCATGGTCACTTCAGTCTCTTCGCCAACAGACTCTGCCAGTTCCCGTAGCTGGTTGGGGTTGTCCCAGTCCATCCAGAAACCCAGACGTACGGATTGTTCCGTCTGCCGGGCGGCAAAACGCAGCACCCGTTTTTTACATTCGTTGACAAATTTGTCGATCCCGTGAGAGACGACTTCCTGTTTGGTGCCGTATCCCAGTTCTTTTTCCACTTCCACTTCGACCCACAGTCCCTGACAGTCGAAGCCGTTCTGGTAGCGGAGTTCATGTCCTGTCATCGCGTAATAACGCTGGTAGGCATCTTTATAAGTTCTTCCCCAGGCATGATGCACACCCATGGGGTTGTTTGCGGTCATCGGACCATCCAGAAAACTCCACTTGGGTTTCCCCTGATTCTTCTGGCGGAGCTGGTCAAACGTCCGGTTTGTTTCCCAGAATTTGAGGATTTCGTGTTCACCTTTGATGAAGCTGGCATCAGTAACTTTTTGAAACATCGGAAGATCTTATTGTGTTTACGGTCTGTGATTGAGTTTTGGGATTTCGGAAAAAGATCAGCAGCAGGAACTGCTGTCTGTACCATTTCAAATTACGATCCATTACGCTGACGCATACCTGCAGAAAGCAGAAGTATAATAACCTGAATGCGTTAAGTATTACATAGACAGCGCTTTCTTACGAGTGCTGTAAATTCGTATTTGTAACTGTTTTGCCAGTTTTTTACCAGTTTGAGCGTCTGTATGTCCCCCTCTTCTGAACCTCTGATGCATGTCGTCCTCTACCAGCCTGATATTCCTCAAAACACAGGAAATATCGGCCGTTCTTGTGTGGCAGTCGGAGCCAAACTCTGGCTGGTCCGTCCCCTGGGGTTCAAGCTGGATGCCAAGCATCTCAGGCGTGCCGGGATGGATTACTGGCAACATCTGAACTGGGAAGCGGTCGACAGCCTGGAGGAAGTACAGGATCGGCTTTCAGACAGGACATGGTGGAAGCTGACCAAGTTCGCGACCCGCCTGCTGTGGGAAGCCGACTTTGAGCCAGGGCAGGTCTTCCTGTTCGGAAGCGAAAGCAATGGTCTACCTCCCAGCGTCCGGGACGCGTCCCCCGAATGTAACCTGAAACTGCCAATGTACGAAGAGGTTCGCAGTCTCAATCTCGCCAGCACAGCCAATACCGTGATGTACGAGGCGGTACGTCAGTTCGGGGGACTTCCCTAGAACGATTATTTACCGCGGCCGGTGACAGGGTACTGCGGATCCTGGAAGCCTTTCCCGCTGTGTTCTCCCGGGGGAACCAGGGAGTCGATGAATGCTTCGTCTTCGGCTGTGATTTCCACATCCAGGCATCCCATATTATCGTCAAACTGCTCCATGGTTCGGGGGCCGATAATGATTGACGTCAGGATTGGATTGGCGAGACACCAGGCGAGGGCAAAGTTCGTCATGGAAACGCCTTTTTTGTCGCAATAAGCGGCAATTTCCTGTGACAGCTCGATACTGACATCGCGCAGCTCGGCTTCGTTCATGCGCTTATCATTCCGCGAGGCACGACTACCTTCCGGGAACGGTTTTCCGGCCTGATATTTACCCGTCAGAATACCGCGGGCCAGTGGGCTGTAGCTGACCACACCGATGCCTTTTTCCTGACAGAGAGGCATGAGTTCGACCTCAATGTCACGGTTCATGATGTTATAGAGTGGTTGTACACAGCTGAAGGAATAGAGGTTCCGCACATCGCTCGTCCAGAGGGCTTCTGCCAGTCTCCAGGCACGGAAGTTGGAACAGGCGATATAGCGGACTTTTCCGGAGCGGACCATATCGTCCAGAGTCCTCAGAGTTTCTTCGATCGGTGTCTGATAGTCGGGGGTGTGGACGTAATAGATATCGACATAATCGGTCTGCATGCGTTGCAGGCTGCGATCAAGTTCCCGCATCAGGTGGACGCGGCTGGCCCCTGCATCATTAGGGCCATCTCCCATTGGTGCCCGCCCTTTGGTGGCCAGGACGACTTTATCACGACGGTCAACCAGGGCCTTGCCAACCACCGTTTCGGAGCCGCCGGTACTGTACATATTGGCGGTGTCGAAGAAGTTGATCCCCTGATCGATGGCTTTATGCATGATGGCGATCGAATCTGCCTCATTTGTAGGGCCGCCGAACATCATTGTGCCCAGACAGACGGGAGAGACACGTACACCAGCTTTTCCTAAGTTACGGTAATCCATAATTGCGTTTCCTGAAGTTGAAGTGGAGTTTGCTAATACCAGTCATCAGCTTCCCTATCTTCGGGATTTGCAGCAGAATTCTCAAGGGACCACGGAATTCCTTGAACAGACGTGGTTGAAGATTTGATCAAAGCCTGTTAAAGTAATGGTTTCCACCTTGGACTTACAGCTGAGCCGCTGTTTAGGATCTGCTTCCATTCAGGAACGAAGGAGGCGGAGTGCGGTACTCAGAGAGTGAATATTTCAATTTTTCTAAGTTTTAGAAGTAGATACGAAAGGCATTGCTTCGAATGGGAACCAAGAAGACCGGTAAAGGACGTCGAAAAATTGGTCGTAAAAAACGACGCGCTCGTGCTAAGATCAGACACCGCAAAGACTAGTCGTAAGACTGGATCATATTCTACCTGGCTCGCCATTGGGTGAAATTGCGTCAGCTCTCTTTTTTTCTGAGTAACGGCCTGCAAGCCAGAAGTTCTCCTGTGTTTCTCTGGACAGGAGTTGAATGCGCCAAATTAAAAACGGGGCTGTTTTGACTGGCCCCGTTTTCGATGCGCTGAGCGGAATGAAAAGTAACTGGCTGTTTACCAGTACTTCTCGAAATGGATATTTCCCGGGCTTTTAGGGGTTGAGAGTTTGTATCCCTGCTCGGTGAGCAGTTCCACCATGCCTTTGGATTCGGGATAGACAAGTTCTCCCTGTTCATTCTTTTCAGGAAGCCCAATCATCGACGGATTACCACACAGGAAGACCTGTGTATGTTCGGGATGAGGTATCCAGCCAAACTGTTCCTGAAACGATTCCGGTACAATGATATCCTGCAGATACTGCTTACCCACGTACTGAGGATGCTGGGAATCAATATTCTCCGGTTCCCGGGTGGTGAAAGCCCCATAGCGATAGTTGGAATACTTTTCCATTAACTGTTTCTGCTGGTCGAGATAGCCCAGGTCCCCTCGATAGCGGACGCAGGTCATGGAAACGACCTTGCCGGTATGGCCTCGCTTCAGTAATTCTATTGTCATGGAATTATGAGGGGCTTCACCTGTGCCGGTTCCCGCGAAGATGACATTATCTTCCGGCGCAATCGGCTTAAGCGTATAAGTTCCCACTGGTTTCTTACCAAGGTGTAGACGATCCCCGACTTTCAGGTTGAACAGCCGGGGAGTCAGTGGAGGATCATCAGTGTCAGGGCGTAAGACCAGAGTAATATAAAACTCCAGATAATCGATCTCATCATTGGCCAGCAGGTCTCCCTGGACATCCAGCATGGGGCAGGAGATCGAATAGGCGCGGCGGATCAGTTTCTGTTTCGGCAGTTCTGCCAGAGGTCCTCCATCAACGCGATGTTCCCAGGATCCGAGACCCAGAGTTGTATATTGACCTCCCAAAAATCGGGGAACCTCTGCATCGGGCTTGACGCGTACGATCATTAAATGATCGTGGGGCATACGCAGGTCCTGAACCGTTGCGTTGTAGTACTTGTTACGTAACTCTTCAATTTCAGAAGTTGATTGCCCGGATGGAGGATTCGATGGATTCATGACTCTCCCTGTGGCGCTTGTTTCAAAACCAGAACTACTGGTGAGGGATGTTGGGTTACCTGGATCTTCCTGTATAGAGGGAAGCAACAGGATAATCTGATGTTTTTCTCAACTAAGGGTTCTCTCCTCTATCACTTTTTTAGACCGGATTGTCAAGCCTGATCTCCCGTTTCTTGCAGGTGCACCAGAGAAGTGAACTCGTTGAGAGGGGCTGTCATAATTGTGCATAGCTGAGTCTGAAAGCTGCAACGAATGTTCCTCTCCGGGAGGACTGGTAATCTATGCTGATCAGGAAAATGCAGACGGATGTCAGCTACTTTGAACGGTTGAAAATTTCGTGCCTTGAACGTTCACGCCACTGCCGATCAGCAGGTTATGGTCGTAACACCAGCGATAGACCCCCCCGGTTTTTTCCGGTGGAAGAACCTTCAGATTCTCAAAGCCAGCCTGTTCGAACCAGCTACATAGTTCACCCACGGTATGATGGTACTGGTATGCGGGGGCAAACCAGTCGAAAGTATCGCAGACCCGGTTTTCCCAGTTGGGGTGATTACTGAAATTGATCACCTTATTCAAGGTTTTGTTGATCACAGGAATGCCCCCCAGCCAGGCGCCCAGTCGGCACCAGGGCTCCAGTTTCTCCGGAGACATGCGTGTGGTGATTTTTCGCAGACCGGTGTTGATCCATTCCTGCCACCACTGGTTTTTACGATAGAGCCAGACGGAGTATCGTCCCCCCGGCTTGACCATGCGCGCCACTGCATCAAAGACAGCCCGGGTATCTTTATCGTGATGCATGACTCCGATTGAGAAGACGAAATCGAAAGACTCGGGTTCGAATGGCAGATGTTTCAGGTCAGCCTGAACCAGATGAACCTGATCGAGGTGGGCACAGAGTTTCTGCGCTTTTTCAACAGCGGTTGTGTGGTCTGCTCCAAAAACGATTCCCCCTGCCTCAGCGGCGACTTTGCAATAGCGGCCTCCGCCACAGCCTGCATCGAGGATTTTGAGCCCCTTTAATTCGCTGAGTTCCATCCCGGTCTTCGCAGAAAAAGTAGCCCGATCTTCGTCGTCATGAGCTACTTCGTATTTGTTCCACTGGAGACCAAAACTGGACAGGTGCTCCTGGTCGACAAAACGCGGAATTCCCTTAATGATAGGATACGTTTTACCGGTAGTGGAAGAAGTCAGCTTCGTGTGAGAATCATCCGGGGTCAGGGGATGCCCCGCTTCCGGATCCCGCAATAAATCAAGCAGTTCCTGAGAAAGAAATGGTTGGGAGGATGTTTCTTCCGTCATGGAATTGGGGGGCTTCTTCTTAAGCTTGTGGATGGTGAAAATTCTGAGGCATTTCTTAAAACTCGAGCTCCATCAGATCCTCTCCGAGTATTGTATTCGGAAAGATCTTCTGAGCAACTTCAATTCCTACCGGATCATCTCCGGTCTGCTGCGGATCGATGTGTGTCAGGACCAGTTGACCTACCCCGGCATCGCGGGCCAGTTCAGCGACGGGTGTCGTATGGCTGTGCCCGGTCTTATCGGCCCATTCCGCCTGTTCATCCGGAAAATAGCATTCGTGAATCAGCAGGTCGACGCCTTTCACAAATTCAAGGTGCTGTTCGGGATGGGATGTATCAGTAATATAAGCCAGGGAGTGTCCAGGCCAGTCGATTCGATAGCCCACAGAGCCTCCCGGATGCTCAAGACTGATATGGCTGAGTGTTCCCTGTTCCGGAACGGATACCGTGTCTGGCAGTGTGATGAACTCATAATCCGGGAGTAAGGGAAAGATTTCGTCACTGAACAGGTGGGTCTGGATAGCAGCCAGTTTGGAAGCTTCGCCATACACTTTGACGGAATCAACCTGTCCGGTGAGCATCGGGACCAGAAAGAAAGAGAGACCGACAATGTGATCCAGATGCGCGTGGGTCAGAAAGATCTGCAGATCGCGTGTTTGCAGGTGGTGGGGAACTCTGAAAAAACTGGTTCCGGCGTCGAAGATGACCCCTGATTCGGGCAGCATCAGGCAGGCAGTATGCCGACGATCATTCGGGTGGTATCCGCCTGTTCCCAGCAACACAATTCGCATTGTCTCACTCCCTCTCCACACATCATAAAAATGCCCGTTAATAAAGTGGTATTATGGCTTTATTAACGGGCAAATGGACCGTCTGGCTACAGCGAAACCAGATTGGTGATTCGAAGAGACCCGCAGAGGGAATTACGAATCGAGGCGACGTTCATGAAGCCAGTCAGTATGGAACGTGCCTTCTTTATCAATCCGCTGGTAGGTGTGGGCTCCAAAGTAGTCACGCTGAGCCTGCAGCAGATTCGCAGGCAGGCGTGCCTGACGATATCCATCATAGTAGCTGAGAGCAGCAGAGAAGCTGGGGACCGGCAGGCCGAGCTCGACAGCGGCAGCCACGACGCGTCGCCAGCTGGGTTGTGCTTTTTCCACAGCGTTACGGAAGAAGTCGTCCAGCAGCAGGTTTTCCAGTTCCGGATTTTTGTCAAAGGCGGCTTTGATGTCCTGCAGGAAGGTGGAGCGGATAATACAGCCACCCCGCCAGAGCAGAGCGATGTCGCCGTTGTTGAGCTTCCAGCCGAAGTGTTCAGCCGCCGCGTTCAATTGAACATAACCTTGAGCGTAGCTGCATAACTTGGATGCATAGAGTGCCTGGCGAACATCTTCGATGAACTGAGCTCGATCGCCTTCGAATTTCTTCTCAGGACCACTCAGAATTTTGGAGGCCCGTACACGCGCTTCTTTCTGTGCTGACAGGCAACGGGCATAGACGGCTTCGGTAATCAGGGTGGTAGGAACACCCAGGTCCAGGGCGTGCTGGCTCATCCACTTACCAGTTCCCTTCTGCTTGGCCGTGTCCAGAACCTTGTCGACCAGGTAGTCGCCGGTTTCTTCATCAATGACGGTGAAGATATCGCGGGTAATCTCGATCAGGTAACTTTCGAGTTCACCCCGGTTCCATTCATCGAAGACTTTGTAGAGCTCTTCGTTTGTCAGGCCCAGGGCATGTTTCAGAATGTAGTACGATTCGCAGATCAACTGCATATCGCCATATTCGATACCGTTGTGGACCATTTTGACGTAATGACCGGCTCCGGCTTCTCCAACCCATTCACAGCAGGGAATGTCGTTGTTTTCGCCTACTTTGGCAGAGATGTCCTGCAGAATCGACTTGACGTGAGGCCAGCCAGCGGGGGAACCGCCGGGCATGATACTGGGGCCTTTCAGGGCGCCTTCTTCACCGCCGGAAACACCAGTACCGATAAACAGCAGGCCTGCTTCTTCCACTTCTTTAGTACGACGATTGGTATCATCAAAGTGAGTATTTCCACCGTCAATGATGATGTCGCCCGGGCTGAGCAAGCCTTTGAGGTCTTCGATGATGGCATCTACAGCGGGGCCGGCTTTGACCATCAGCATGACTTTACGTGGTGCGGCAAGGTTGTCCACCAGTTCCTTGAGGGTGTGGTAACCCGTAATCTGCTGCTCATCGGTTTTTTTGCTGACAAACTCATCCGTGGTACTGGTGGTGCGGTTGAATACACCTACGGAGTAGCCGTGGTTGGCCATATTCAGTACCAGATTTTGTCCCATCACTGCCAGGCCGACCAGGCCGATATCGTGTTTTGACATGGAAATTCTTCTTCGTTTTTGATGTTCTGTGATTGATTTAAATTGTGACTGTTAGGGAATCCCAATCGTCAGGATACTCTACTCCCCGGATTACCGTTTCCAGGGAGGGACCTCCGGCAGATAGCTGTCGAATTCAGCGATTACTTTTGCCTGGTATTCGCCAGCGTATTCACCATTCAGGAACTTGTCACAGGCTTCGCCGATGAAACGCTCCCAGCTGGCTTCTTCCGCTCCCGGATTGATCGGGTAGAAGAGAGCTCCGACGGCTTCGGCTGCTTTCATGTCGCCAGGAGCATCACCGATCATGAGAACTTTGTTTTCTTCATATCCAAAGTTTTTCGCCTGTCCCAGTGTTTCTTTTTTGCTGCCCGCTTCCTGACCGCAGATTGCATCAACGTACTGAGCAATATCGTGCTCTTCCCACTCTTTGTTGAGCGCTTCATTAGGAGTTGCAGAGCAGACAATCATGTCGGCAACCGGATCCAGCTTGATGAGACTCTCACGGACGTTTGGGTAGGGAGGCACGTCATGGACCATGTCGGCGATCATTTCGTTGACCGCAAGCGACCATTTCAGAGCCAGTTCCAGATCCGGATCTTTAGTTTTTTCCACTTCTGCAGTCAGAGTCGGGTTACCGAGTTTGGTTTCCCGCTCAATCCAGTCTCGGACGCCTTGCAGACGGGGAACTTTCACATTTCGGGATTGTACTTCCGGCCGTTCTTCCAGCAGGTCCAGAGCCAGTGTGTAGGAAATAAACCGGTTGGCACCGCGCCACTTTGAGTAGAGGTTCGTGAATTCAGCAGCTTCACGAGCATACTTTGAAATGGGCTGCAGACCGAAATAGTTGATGAAATTGGGAATAAAACACTCTTTATGCTTAATTTCCATGGAATCGAAGGCACACCCGTCAGAGTCAATGCCGATCAGAAACTCGCTTTTCTTTTCAAACTTGGTATCCAGAGGATTATCCGACACAATCGTCTCCCGTATTTATTGAAATGTCTTCTGTATGTTGTGGTTTATCTGTCTGCCTGTGGAACGTATTTGGGCAGTTTTTGATCTGAGAACAGCGGCTGCAGCTGAGCCAGCCGCATCCGTCCATTGATCATGGGGATGCTGGGCCAGTCGTTACCCACCAGAGGCTTGCAGTATTTGACAAAGTCGTCAGTCACATCCATCCCGTCGGCTGTGATCCAGTTTTTGGGGAAGGTACGTTCGCTGTTGGCCACTTCAGGTAAGGGCACTTTGTCGTACTTTACATTATACCCCGGTCCCTCAGCACGGAGAATCGTAGACATGTAGCCTGATTCGCCGGCAGCAGCCAGCAAGGCGGCTTTTTGTCCTGCGCCATAGGCTTCGTCGAGGTCGACGGTAGACGCGTAAGCGATATTGTGACGCTGGTCCGTTCCTGGAACATTCGCCCGGGCAGCTCCCTTCACTGCCAGACCCCGCTCGTTGAGTTCATTGACCAGTAACTGAGCTACGGTCAGCTGGCTGGAGCTGAACTGGGTGTGTCCGAAAGAGTCCTTGGTTTCCCCGATGTCACCCAGGGAGAGCCCTTCACTGACAACCACAATCAGGCGGCCATCCTTGCGGAGCTGATCGTTGATCTGAGCATGAATCTGCTCAATGCTGATGGGATTCTCTGCAAGATAAATCTGCATCGGGATTTTACGCTGTGGGTCAGCCAGACGGGCAGCAGCCGGGATGAAACCGATTTTACGACCCATTGCCTGCAGAACCAGTACGGGATCAGCAGGACAGCTTCCCCGGTTTTCTTCATTGGCGAGCTGAACCATACTCATCCAGTAACGGGCCGTACTTCCATATCCGGGGGTGTGGTCGATCAGTTTAAATTCACTGTCTCCCACATCATTATCGATGGTTTTAGGAACTCCAATGCCGACGACATCCACTCCCCGCTCCGTCGCCATCTGGGCGACTTTATTCGCGGTATCCATGGAGTCGTTTCCGCCGATATAGCAGAAATAGCCGATGTTATGTGCTTTAAAGACCTCAATAATCCGGTCGAAGTCTTCATTCTGATGCTCTTTGAGCTTGTAACGACAGGTTCCCACGGAACCAGCAGCGGGGGTGACCCGCAGCAGAGCGATTTCTTCAGGAGACTGGCTGCTCAGATTCAGCAGTTCTTCTTTGAGAACACCTTCAATACCATGCCAGCCGGCGTAGATCGTGCCGATTTCGGGAAGATCTCTTGCAGTTTCGACTAAACCTCTCAGGCTGTTATTGATGACCGGTGAAGGTCCACCCGACTGGGCCACGATCATATTCTTGGGACTTGCCACGTTTTCTCCTCACTCTGCTGTAGTATATTCTTTGAAATATTCCTTCCGCAGCGGGAATAGAATACCTCTGACGGATGCTTTAAACACACGTGATTTGACCATTCTGAGACACCTGTAAGTCGGAGGCTCAGATTTGCCTGTTGAATTTCAGGAAAATTCAGTGAGTGTCAGAATGATCGATTTCTCGCAAATCAATTAAGGCGTTTACGAACGCTTCCCACAGTTTTTCAGGCGAATGTCAGCAGACTTGTGTTCTAAAGTGCTAATCCAAAATATGTTACGATTAACAAATTCGTTGCCTGAGCGGGCGAAAGATAGCCTCTGTACAGTGTGGGTGATCTCGTTAAAGGACTCACAAAGACTTGTTTTAACTCACTAAGTCGGGATGTTACCCGATTTGAGGCGTTAATTCAAAGTATCACCCTAGTGCCAATGGAGAAAGTTCCGGGAAAGTTGGGAATGTTAATCGAGGATGTGTCGAGGCGATTCAATAAGTTAAAGTCACTAAATATCAGGGAGTTAAAGTCACCGTCAGACCCTCAATCTGATACGACAGCTTGAGAGGACCAAACAAGGCATCAAAAAATTCATTCGCATTGGCATTCTCAACTGAAATGTCGATTCTTCGGGTGAGATCTACTCCTGCCTGCTTTAATTGATCTTCCTGATATTTAAATTCGATTCCCGATTGCTCCAGTTTCTGCATGACTGCCAGAACCGGAACTTTCTGTACCCGGAGTGTGAATTTACGGCGTCGGATTGGTGGAAATTCGCTTGGTTTCGAAGGCATGTTTCGCGAAGGTCCGCGTGATGGATTCAGGTCCGCTTCGATTTTTTCCTGAATATCGGATGAAGCGTCAACCAGAATCATTCTGCCAGCAGCTGTGATCATTGCTTCTGGAAAGGCTTCTTTGAGGCGTCGTACGGTGTCTACCAGGGAACTACCACGCGGGGCGTACGTTTTCTGGATCGTTACGCGATCAGGAATGGACATGATACGGATGGCCCTGCCCTGTTTTTCCCAGAGAAAGGTTAAATCCAACTGATTGAGTACCAGAGTGAGAGCTTCATTTGCGTTAACAGCCATCAGAGCACCATGAAACCATAAATCGTGGGGGATCCGTTCTGGATTGCTGATAGTAATCTGATACGCTTCGGCGATCTGTTTCAGTATCTCTGCCGGGGTGTCGAGATCCTGGTAATAAAACGATCTGTTTCGAGATAGCTGCTGCATCCTGGATTTCAAACCAGGGTGACTGTCAGATAGAGAGAGCAGTTCCTGGTGTTTGAGTGCGAGTAGTGTTTTTAATGTTCCGACTGCCTGATCGGGGCCCATGTAAACATTGCTGCCGACGATGGTGGTCCGGGCATGAAGCTGCGCAGCAATTTCCTGCAACCCCGCCTCTAATGTCTGATTTTGCAGATCGATGTTTAGTTTTGTTGACGGATCAATGCGTCGGTCGAGGAGGAGGGAGATTTGTTGTGTGTCTTCAATTTTCTCCAGGATCATTCGGATTTCCACATTCGACCACGAGGCTGAAATCGGCTGAGTCAGAGCGCGGCGGAAGCTGCGCTCAGTCACTAAACGTGGCTGGTCCCGGTTCAGAATGACCGGGGGGGCAGTGTTAAGCTGGGCAGCCAAATTACGCACCGCGGACAGCTGTCCCAGGCAGATCAGGCAGGAACAGAGTAAAAGCAGCCGGATTTTGAGAAGGGCAGTCTTGTTCACAAACAGGGACTTTCTAACAGACCATCTACGGAAACAGGAAAACGGAAATCAGGTGCTGGAGTGTGACTTGTTTCCATGATACCATATCAGAAGAGTTCTTACCTGCCCATTTGTACGACAGGCATGCGAAAACACTTATGTGAAGAGAGTTAAGGCGTTATGCAGAAACTACAGGCTGTCGGAATCGATTTAGGAACCACCTATTCCTGCATCGCTCATTTGAATGAACATGGGGAACCGGTCACCATTCCGAATCAGGAAGGCGAGCTGTCTACTCCCTCTGTTGCCATGTTTGATGGAGCGGAAGTGATCGTGGGGACCGAAGCGTTACGGCATGCGATTGTCAATCCGCGGAATGTCGTCCAGCATGCCAAGCGGTTTCTGGGGAAACAGGATTTTCGTTGGGAAATCGATGGTCGCTACTTTTCGCCGAAGGACATTTCGGCTTTCATTCTGAAAAAACTGCTGGCTGCTGCAGAAGAACGTATCGGCCGGATCGATTCAGCCGTCATTACGGTCCCTGCTCAATTCAGCGATCTTCAGCGTCAGGAAACCATTGCCGCCGGCAAGCAGGCGGGTTTGAAGCAGGTCGATTTAATCAACGAACCTGTGGCAGCCGCCCTCTGCTACGTGTTGGGTTCGGAAGGGATGTGGTTTGCCGAACTTGCAGAGGAGCAGCGTATTCTGGTGTATGACCTGGGGGGCGGTACGTTTGATCTCTCACTGGTCAAGTACCAGAAGGATGAAGTGGATGTGATTGCCAGTGGAGGCGATCTGAAACTGGGGGGGATCGACTGGAACAGTAAATTGCAGGCATCGGTCGCTGAGCAGTTTTTTAACGAGTTTGGAGTGAATCCATGCAATGACCCGGAGAGTCTGCAGTATCTGGCAAATGAAGTCGAACAGGCCAAACGCAGCCTGACGGTCAGGCCGAAAACAACCCTGGCCTGCCAGGTCGGCTCACAGCGGAAAACTTACCAGATCACTCAATCACAGTTTGAACAACTCAGCAAAGGACTGGTCGATCGCACGACTGACATTACGAAAGCCCTGTTAAAAGACAATAAAATGGGCTGGGCTCATGTCGATGTTGTGTTGACTACGGGCGGTTCCTCTCGCATGCCCATGATCCGGGATGCTCTGAAGCAGGCCAGCGGGACCACCCGAAATCTGTCACTGCCACCGGATCAGTCGATTGCCCACGGTGCGGCTTACTATGCGGGGATGCTGCTCAGCAATCGCGAATATGCTGAGTCGATTCTCACCAGGGATGCCGCGAGTCGTCTGGCAAAAATGAAACAACACAGTGTGAATGCACGGTCGCTGGGGTTTCTGGTCCGCGACCAGTCCGGGCAACAGCGGATCCCGCATTATCTCCTGCCCGCGAACACGAAACTGCCGGCTTCCGTAAAGCATACTTACGGAACCGTTTCTCCCGATCAGCGGCGGGTCCATTTAAAGCTGATTGAAAGCGGTGCATCGCAGGATGAACCCTTCGTAGTCCTCGGGAACTGCAAAATTGAGGGGTTGCCTCCCAATCTGCCAGTGGATTCAAAAATCGAAGTTTTGATGGAGTATGATGCGGAAGCCCGTGTGCATGTCTCTGCGAAAGACGTCACCAGTGGTAAAGAAGCGCGAATCGAAATTTCCCGGGAACAGAATTTGATCACAGCCACCCCCGGACAGGGCGAAGCGGTCTCAGAACCACTTCAACTTCAGGATATTCTGGATCAGGCTGAAGCCTACCAGGAAGAAAAACCGGAGCATCAGACAGTGGAGAAAGAGTCTTTTTCTGCAATGCCGAATCCGGTGGCCCGGGGACTCGACAGCTCAGAACGTCCGGTGGCACTCTGTAATCAGTGTGGAGAACCCCTGCTGGGGCCACCCGCTTCAGATTGCTCGAATCCAGAAAAGCACACAAGAGGGGCACTTTCGAATCGATCGAACAGATCACGAGGAAAAGCTGAGTTGCAACAGCCGAAGGCAGAATCAAAATCTCCCCGGAAGACCCGCAAAACACAGCCGACCACCCGAAAAAAGAAGAAAGGTCCTGCGTTGCAGGGGCAGAAGAAGACGCGGTCGCAATCCAAGCCACCCAGCCAGATCGACGCCGCTGAAAATGAGTTCTGGGATTTACTGGAAGACGCCTGATTGTCGCTCAAGGCTGAATTTCTTTACAACATCTGACAGGATCTGAAACTTCTGATGAAAATTGAACGGATTGAACTTTATCATGTCGCCATGCCATTGATTTACCCCTGGCGAACTGCCTATGGCGAAGACGCTGCAATTCACTCGGTGCTGTGCCGCATGACCAGTGGCTCGGTCGAAGGCTGGGGAGAAAGTACACCGCTGGCCGCCCCCTGCTACAGTCCGGAATGGGCGGGGGGCGTGTTTCATACGGTGGCAGAGTGGCTGGCACCAGCAGTGATTGGCCAGGATTTTGAAAGTGGAGCCGCACTTCAGGATGCCCTGTCCCTTTACAAAGGCAACTCCTTTGCCAAAGCCGCCCTGGATAATGCCTGGTGGAGTCTGCACAGCCGCATCAGCGGAGTGCCCCTGCACATCGCTTTGGGAGCGACGCGAGATGAGGTTCCCGTAGGAGCCGACTTTGGTGTGATGGATCATCTGGATGACCTGATCGATGCCGTCGGAGAGGCCGTAGCGGAAAACTTTCCGCGGATAAAACTCAAGTTCAGACCGGGCTGGGATATTCCCATGCTCCAGGCAATTCGGTCTGCATTTCCAGGGGACACATTTCACATCGACTGTAACAGCGGTTATCGCTTGAGTGATCTCCCCCTGTTCCAGGCGATTGATGAGTTCGATCTGGCGATGATCGAACAACCTCTGCAGCACGATGATCTGACTGATCATGTCCGTCTGCAGGAACAGATCAAAACCCCTGTCTGTCTGGACGAGAGCATCACTCATCCTTATCGGGCGCAACAGGCGGTCCAGTTGAAAAGCTGCCAGTATGTGAACGTTAAGCCGGGGCGCGTGGGAGGCCTGACCAACGCTGTGAAAATCCATGATCTCTGCCAGGCTGCGGGTATTCCCTGCTGGGTCGGAGGCATGCTGGAGAGTGCAACAGGGGCTTCACACTGTACAGCCCTGGCCATGCTGGATAACTTTACTTATCCCGCGGATATTTTTCCCAGTGAAAAATATTATCGGGAAGACATGGCCCAGGAGCCTCTGGGGCTGTCTAAAATTGACGGGAAGATTCCTGGCGTGAGAGCATTCCAGGAATTGCCCGATCCGGATCCGAATCGCTTACAATCGCTGACCTTGCAAAAGAAAATCATCGAATGTTGAGTTCCCGGCCGATTCCGGGCAAAATGAAACTCATATGTTCATGTGAGTGCCTTGCCTGTGGCAGTTTCAGCCAGGAATTTGTGAAATCTTCTAATAAAAGTCCCTGCATGGGGAATAACCAGATGTCTTGCTGCCTCTGTTTAGTTAGAGAATCAGGTTATGTCACAGACCAATCGTAACAATTCGGAAGAACTGACACGATTAGTTGATGAGTATTATCAGCTGCTGTTTCGCTATGCTTTTCGTTTATCGGGAGACAGAGCGGATGCAGAGGATCTGACTCAGCAAACGTATCTGATTGCACAAAAAAAACTGACACAACTGCGCGATGCACGGTCGGCACGCTCTTGGTTATGTACTATTTTACGAAATCTGTTTCTGAAAAAAGTTACCAGGAAAACCGAGCCGGTATCACTGGGGGGCAGCATTGAAATTGCCTCTGATCCCACCGAGATGCCGGAATTGACATCGGAGGAGTTACAGTCGGCTCTGGATGATTTGCCCGAAGACTTTCGTATTCCTTTGCTGATGTTTTATTTTGAAGAACAATCCTATAAAGAAATTTCCAACGCGTTAGCAATCCCCCTGGGGACAGTCATGAGTCGCCTGGCACGTGCCAGGGCCTTCCTGCAGGAACGATTTTCTTCACTTCGGGAAGAAACAACTCCTGTTCACACCTAAATAAAGTTTCGTCTAACCCTTACCTGGTAGTGTCATGAACGCTTCTGAGCCATCCGGATCTTCTGAATTTTCTGAGACAGATCAGTCTGCGTCAGATTTATTCGCCAATGATCCGGTGTTCCACAAGGAGCTCAAGCGTGCCTTGTTCGAGGTGGATGTTCCTGAGAACGGTAAACAGGCAGTTCTCGATGCCCTGGCTCAGTCGGGTTTCGACTCCTCTGTATCCGAAGAGGCTGCCCCCGTTTCACGAAGGGCGTTCCTCAAAAAACCAGGGACTCTGGTCGCACTTTCGACCTGTCTGTTGTTGTCAGCAGCGATGACGTTTTTCTGGGTCACCCGGCAACCGGCTATTTCATTGGCAGAGTTGAGTCCTGAATTAAATCTGGACAGTCGATTCTTATCTGAATTCGACGGTAATTTTGCCACCTCACTTCCCGCACAGGGGGGTTGGCATCAAAAGGGGCTGATCAACTTCATTGGTAAAACTTACGGTCTTACTCTCAGTAAATCTGGCGTGAATGACGCTGCAGTCCGTTTTTTCAGACTTCCTTCCGGAAAGAAGCGAATTGTCTATGGCGCTCTATTGCAGCTCCCTGCCAGCAGAGTCAGCCCCCTGCCCGAATTGACTGCCTTTGACCCCGGCAAAGTTGAGTATACCCAGCTGGCAAAAGGAAACTTTGCCACAGTCAAATGGGGTGAAGCTGATCAGGTTTATGTCTGCATCGTCTTTGGTGGTGCGCGTGAGCTGGAAGCCCTGGGACGTGCTCTCCAATCAGCTGCCGCTTGAAATCTCTCTCTGGACCGGCTCTACTGTTAAGAGCATCTTGTCGATGCTGCGGTTGCGCATGTGCTCCGTATTCTCAATTGACCGGTTGTGATTTCTAAGGTGGCTGCCATGTTCTCTCTGCTTCGATTTTACCTGCTGATTGCCGGAGTCTGTTTTGTGTCTATTCTTCCCTGTCGAGCTGCCAGTTATGTCTATATTTCACTGGGAGGCGAAAAGCGAATCGCTGTCTATCGACAGAATGAACAGGATGGAACACTGACACATCTGGAGGATGTCAAAGTTCCCGGAGCGCCAGGATGCCTGGAAGTCGATCCTGAAAAGAAGTTCCTGTTTGCTTCGATTCGCTCGGCGAAAGAGTTCATGAGTTTTGCCATCAACCCTGAAAACGGGAAGCTCAAACTCATCTCAGCAGTACCGGCAGGGGGAAACGCAGCCTACATCGCCACTGATCGTAAAGGACGTTACCTGCTCTCGGCTTACTATGGCGAAGGGAAAGTCGCCGTCCATCGACTCAAGAAAGATGGCACAATTTTACCTGAAATAGTGCAGACGATTCCCACTGATAAGAACGCACATGCAATTTTACCCGATCAATCGAATCAGTTCGTGTTTGTACCTCACACAGGCCCCAATGCAGTCTACCAGTTTTTATGGGATGCAGGTCAAGGCAAACTGAAAGCGAATGAACCGGCTCTGTTTAAAGCCGCACCTGAGATGGAGCCGCGGCATCTGGCCATTTCAAAAGACAATCGTTTCATCTATTTTGATAACGAAAAAGGGAGCTCTGTCACTGCCTGTAAGCTGGATCCCCAGTCCGGAACGCTGACTGCCTTTCAGACCGTCTCCACTTTGCCGAAGGATTTTGAAGGGAAGAATACCTGTGCCGATATTGAACTCTCTCCCTCGGGCAAAAACTTATACGCCTCCAATCGGGGCCATGACAGCATTGCCTGTTATGCCGTCGATCCCCAGACCGGCAAACTGACTTCATTGGGGCAGGCTGCGACAGAAGAGACGCCGCGGTCCTTCAATATCGATCCCGAAGGGCGTTACCTGTATGCCGCCGGTCAGAAAAACGGGAAGCTGGCTGCCTATCGTATCACACCCGAGAATGGGAAACTGACACAGTTCGCGACCTATGAAGTCGGGAAATCCCCCTCGTGGGTTGAGGTGGTAAAGTTTCCCTAGTCTGTCTGATTCCACCTGAATCGAGGCCAGTAGCTGGTTTTAAATGAAATGGCTCAAATCACAGGTACTGAACGTCGATGACTTTCAGTAAGTGATCCTGTGGTGACAGGACGGGTGTATGCGCGGAGTCTAAACGCATCGTCTGGGCATTGATCAATTTTATTATTATTGAAGAGAGAGGCTGGCTATGCGCTCTTCTGCTGTTGCTGTTATTCTGATTTCGCAGTGTTTTCTGTCACCTGCTTTCAGCCAGGAACAGGTCCCTCTTCAGATCGGCTCGGATAATAAAGGCTATGATGGCACTCAAAGCAAGGTGAATATCACACGCGTACCATCCAAACAGACCGGACCCGCTTACCAGCGGATGTCGGTCAGCCAGCGTCTGATTCAACAGCGTGCCTTCCTGCAGGCGAAACAGCGACTGGAACGGATTAACGCACGTAAAGCGATGGGCATTACCCCCGGCAGACCGACCGTTAATGTTAACGTCAGCCCCATCCCCTCTTATGCTCAAATCATGCAGCAGTCTTCTGGCTTCTATTTTAATCCATACCATTACTATGGTTACTGGTATGGTGCTCCGGGATATGTATTTCCTTAAGCCCGTCGATGGACGTCTAGCTGCCTGAGGCGTTGAACAGCTCCTGCGTGTTTCCAGATGCGAACCGGCATACCTGGCATGCAGTCGGAGAGCTATCATTTTGAAGGTAAAGTCCGGGTGAATTTAACAGCCTGATTGATCCAGTCTTTGAGATCCTCATCATTCCGGGTCCCCTCTGCGATAACATAGATCATGCTTTTCATCACCCTCCCGGTGAAATCCATCTCATGCGTGAAAGGTTCCTGCAGCGCCAGGGGGACCTTCTTTTCGCCCAGGCGCAACATCAGATTCGTTCCGGTGACCCCACAGCACATGTTTCCGTGCAGCAGATAACAGATCCCCCCAAACATCTTGCGCTGGGAATATCCCGCCCGACGGTGCAACAACTGGTGTACCCGATCGGCGAGCTCTTCATCATATGCCATGAGTTTTTCCTGGAACCAGTATTTCTATTGGCCGATAGATGCCATTTCAAGTAAGGGCATCAGACTGAAAAAAAGATGTTTCCTCACCATAAAATATTTCTTTGCCCCTTTTTTGTCCAGATAACTGAACAAATCAAGTCAGTCTGATATTCTAATACATGGCGGGTATTTCGATCTGTTTTAAAACAATGAAGGTGCGACGAGAAATGACGATTCGTAAATGCTTCTTTCTCTGCTGTCTGCTGCTATCTGTCAAGAGTGGTGCTGTATCAGGCCAACCGCAGCCAGACAGAAAGTTGGAATCAACTCAGGTCCAAAAACAGACTGGCGTAAAGTCGCTCAGCTTGCCTGGACTGGATAATGTTTTTCAGATTGATGATCAGGTCTATTCGGGGAGTGGACCTGCTGAGCAGCGAAGCTTTGATGCCCTCAAGAAACTGGGAGTCAAAACAATCATCAGTGTGGATGGAACCGAGCCGCACCTGGAAATGGCAAAACGGGACGGGATGCGATATGTGCATGTCCCGATCGGCTATGATGGGGTTTCACATGATGCGGGACTGGCCTTTGCACGTATCGCGAAAGACATCAAGGGGCCGATTTATATTCATTGTCATCATGGGCGTCATCGAGGACCGACGGCGACCGCAGTCGTTGGCATTTGCAGGGGAACTTTTAATCAGCAGCAGGCCATCGATTTTCTGAAACTGGCGGGAACGAGTAAGAGCTACGCGGGATTGTGGCGAGACGTGCGGAAGTTCAAAGTACCACCGGCCGATGCCCCACTGCCGGAACTGGTGGAAACAGCTCCTGTGTCTCCGCTGGTGAAAGCCATGTCACAGATCAGCCACCATTTTGAAGCTCTGGAGCACATGCAGGATAAGAATCGGCAGCCCCTGATCAGACAGAAGAGTCAGGAAACGTTGGTGTTGCTCCGTGAAGAGTTTAGAGAGGCAGCACGTAAACATGCTGATGACTATGACCAGAAGTTTAAGAAGTGGATGTTGAAATCAGAGTCGCAAGTCAACGAACTGGAAAACGCGTTCCGTAAGAATGAACAGAAGCAGATCTCGACAGGTCTGAAAACGTTAAAAGCACAATGTAAGAAGTGCCATGCGGCTTATCGAGATTGAATATTCATTCGGTTCGAATCGAATGAATATTCAGAACTGAACCTTTAGTCAGGGAAACCAGATACTGAGAAGCAGGACTGGTCCTTTAAAAATGGAAGAAAATCCAAGTCAACAGTTGTGTATGCCTTCCGGCATTGTTGATAATGCATGCATCTATCCAGTTTTGACAAGGGTATATTCATGCGACCATTTTTATTGTGTTTCCTGTCCTGTCTGGGCGTGATCTTCAGTTCCAGCCTCTCTGTTCGATCGGAAGAAGCCGATTCCCGTCAACGATCGGAGCCGAAGAAAATCCAATCTTCCTGGGACGATCTGCTCACTGGAATCGAATCACCTGAGGAATGGCAGGAGCACAAACAGGAACTGCGCAAGCGTTATCTGGAGTTGCTGCGTGATCAGTACAAACCTGAAAAACCAGACCTGGAAATTCAGTTTCATGATACCGTGATCGTAGATGGTATCTACCGTCGGCAACTGATCAGTTATCAGGTCGAAGCAGGCGAGCGGGCACATGCCTATCTGGGAGTGCCGCTCAATCTGAGGGGGCCCGCGCCAGCCATTGTTGCTTTACACGGTACCTATAAGTATGGCAAACAACGTGCTGCCGGATTGATTGACAATCCTGATAAAGCTTATCTCGATCATCTGTGTCGACGTGGTTACGTTGTGATTGCCCCCGATCATTTTGTAGCAGGACACCGCATTCCGGATGCCGGCCCCTATGACACAACTTCCTTTTATGAAAAACATCCCAACTGGACTGCAGTCGGAAAATTTACCTACGAGCATTCGATTGCCATCGATGTGTTGCAGACTCTGCGGGAGGTCAATCCCGAAAAAATCGGGGTGCTGGGGCATTCCCTGGGAGGGCATGGCTCCATGTTTCTGGCTGCCTATGATGAACGGGTGCAGGCAGCCGCGGGTAACTGCAGTGCATCGTTTTTTCGACAGAATTCCCGCGTGGAAGCCTGGTCTCGAGACCACTGGTACGTCTATTTTAAACATATCCGCCCGGGTTTACTGGAAGGCAAATTGCCTCCCATTGATTTCCATGAGATCATGGCTCTGATCGCACCGCGGGCATTTCTGGATCTTTCGGGGTTGAATGATGGCGATCCATTAACACAGCGCCAACGCGTGTTGATGCTGATGAAAGTTATGGACGTTTATGAGCTGGAAAAGGCGCCACAGAATTTCGCCTTCTTCGTGCACGGGAAAGGGCATTCCGTGGCTCATGAATCGCGGGCTCTGATGTATGCCTGGATGGATACTCATCTCAAACCGGAATCGGCAACGAAGACCAGACTCATTCAACCCTGATTGCGGGTTTTATCAAATTCAGAACCACATTCTTGAGAAATCGACGGGAGTAGAGCTTTAGATGGAACTACTGATCATCAGGCACGGAAAAGCTGAGCAGGCAGGCGTTGTACCAGGAGGAGATTCAGCACGTCCCCTGACCGAACATGGCAGTCATCAGTTTCGCAAGGTCGCCAAATGGATTGCCAAACATGATGCGGGACCAGAACTGATTTTGCATAGTCCGTTGGTGAGGACGACTCAGACCGCTCAAATTCTTCAGGATGCGCTGGGACTGAACGATGATGCCTGTTACGCACAACCCTGGCTCGGATTCGGGCTCCGTCTGGATTCATTGATTTCATTTGTCAGATCGACCACCTGTGAACGAATCGCGATCGTGGCTCACATGCCCGATGTTGCACGTTGTACCTCCGATCTGATCGGCGGCGGTTCAATCACCTTTAAACCCGGAAACGCGGCCTGTATTCAATTCGACTCCCTGATTGGCATCGGTCAGGGCAGCCTGAAGTGGCATCTCAGTGCGCCGCTGTTCCATTAAGCTAATTGCAATCAGCCTACTTCCAGTTCAAGTCTGTCCAAACTTCGTACTCCCCTGCTCTGGAGCAGAAAATCTTTGAGGACACAGATTTTTATCTACGGCCTTCTGCCAGCAGCGACAGGATGTGGTCATCAATCAGACTGTCTGCGATAAAATTTGCAGAACTGAAATCACCATAATTACTGAATTCGTGGGGAATGGAAACTACGTATGTGCCTGCAGCAACTCCAGAGCGGGTGCCGGTTTCACTGTCTTCCAGGACCAGCATCTTATCAGGAGTGACTCCCATTTTTTCTGCGGCTGTCAAATAGATCTCCGGGTGCGGTTTGCCGTGGGTGACATCCTCCGCAGTCAGACTGACAGGAAAGCGGTGAATGATATCAAATCGGGAGAGTAAGGAATCGAGATAAGGCCGGGGGGAAGAGGTGGCGACTCCCTTGGGGATCTCCAACTCTTCCAGATAGTCCAGCAGCTCAAACAGACCTTTCATGGGCTTTAGATGCTGATCGAGCAAGGAACGGAAAATTTCCTGACTTTCTTCCCAGAGAGCCAGGGGATCTTCCGGTTGATCCAGGAAACTGGAGAGGTGTTCGAACCCCTCATGCGCACGGCGGCCCATCATTCCTCTCAGAATATCAGGAGTCATTTTTTTGCCACGTCGTTGCAACAGGGCATCACCGGAAAGGAAAAACACGTGTTCGGTATTAAACATGATACCATCCAGGTCAAAGGCCACTGCCTGGATGGGGGACTTTTGAGACATGAAATTACTCTTTGGTTAACTATTTCAAAAAACTGCGAGCCGCTAAGCGTAAGATAGTTGTTTCGCGACAGGGGATCAACGTACCTGCTTACAATATCGGTTTCTGTTTCCGATAGCTGAGATCCAGCAGTTCCATGGGATGCGCGACTCTCAGAGGCTTTTTCGCCTGGCGCAACTGAGAATCAATCTGCAGTGTGCAGCCGACATTTCCACTGATGACCACATCTGCCCCCGTGTCCAGAATGTTCTTCAGCTTGCGTTTGCCCAGTTGATCGGCCATCTCGGGCTGAGTCAGGTTGTAGCTGCCTGCCGCGCCACAGCAGATAGTCGATTCTTCTAACGGAACTAATGTCAGCCCCGGGATCAGTTCCAGCAGTTTGCGGGGCTGGTTCTGGACTTTCTGTGCATGCACCAGGTGGCAGGCATCGTGATAAGTTGCGCGGAGGGGAATTTCACCTTCCGGTGCAATCGGTCCCAGTTCAAACAGGAATTCGGAGACATCTTTGAACTTACCTGCGAACTGTTTCAGACGCTCAGTCTGCTCAGGCGTCGTTCCCTCGATCTCTTCGGCGATGTGGCCATAATCTTTCAACATGGCACCGCAGCCAGCGACGTTGACAATGATGGCATCCAGATCAGCATGATCGAATGCAGCCAGATTCTGGAGCGCAAATTTCAGAGCTTCTTGATCGGAGCCACTGTGATAATGAATGGCGCCGCAACAGACCTGACTGGGGGGGACAATTACTTCACAACCATTAGCTTGCAGGACGCGTGCGGTCGCTCGATTGACGTGACTGTACATCGCTTCGGAAACACAACCGGTAAACAGGGCGACGCGTGCCCGTTGTGTACCCTGAGCCGGCAGGACTTCCGGTAAGTCAGGTTCAACAGGTTTCAGTCGCGGTAACAGGTCATTCATCCTTTTCAGCTTCTGAGGCAGAAGATGCGGAATCCCCAGGGCGTTGATCAGCTTATCCAGCTTCAAAAACTGCATTACCCGGGCTGGCAGCAGTGACAGGCGGATTCGCCTGGGATAAGGGAAGAGTCGATAGAGGATCCAGCGATGAAACCAGTCGTTTTGCGCTCCCCTGCCCTGTTTGGCGTCCTGGTGCTGCATGTCGACGCGAAAGGGCTCAATCAGCCTGCCATACTGGACACCGGAAGGACATGCCGATTCACAGCTGCGGCAATCCAGACACAGATCCAGATGTCCGCGAACTGATTCCGAAAGTTCGACGCGTTGATCGACGACCGCACGCATCAGATAAATTCGCCCGCGCGGGCTGTCGTTTTCATTGCCTGTTTCCAGATAAGTCGGACAGGAAGCCGTACACAGACCACAATGGATGCAGTCCAGAAACTTTTCATATGGGATCTCGGATCCGGGGACTTCTGCAGGATTTTTTCCTGTAGAGGTAGTTTGAGAAAAGGCACTTCCGGGTTTCATGGGATTACTCATCTGGGGTGAAACAGTATTTTTTGATTCAAAGTGAAGACTGTTGAATCAGTGTTTAACGAGTTTTGCAAATCGTGGTGAATTCAAAAGCTGCTGGGGGTCCAAGGCCTGTTTGAGCTGCCGCATGAGTTCCCAGCCGGCGGGAGGAGAACAGAACAGCGGTAGCGATTCAGACCAGTCCGATTCGCACTGATAGATTGTCAGATAGCCGGTCCGGGAATCAATTCCGGTAGTGAGTTGTTCCAGAATCTGATTGACATCTTCCAGTGAACTCGCAGAGTCTGGTAAATGCCCGTAGACAATTCCATCTGCTGCATGCGCCTGAATAGCGATATTCAAGCGGGTCGCGGTTTCAATAAATGACATCATTTGTGAAGGAAGCAGCATGGCTTTGAGGGTGACGGGATCATCAGAGGATGTCTGATATTCTACGAAAGCGTGATATAATCGGGCGGCATGAGTGCCCTCGATTATCTGGACACTGAGCGGGGAAAATGACCGCCATTCCTCAATGATCTGCTGTGCCTGCCACTTCACGACCTTTTCCGGACCTTCATAGCAGATGCAGACGACATGGTTTTCCATAGGGAGTTCAATACGTGATTCAGCCACAATCTGTCGGGCGGCTTTGCTGTTGCAATATTCCACTGCAGTCGGGCGGGTGCCAGAAGTGACAATCGCTTCCAGTGCCTGATCAACTGATTCGCATGAACTGAATTCAAACCAGACCAACTGCATGCATTCTGGTTTTGGCCGGAGATTCAGTGAAACCTGACTGATGACAGCCAGGGTCCCCAGTGAACCGACCAGCATTTTTCCCAGATCATAGCCGGCCACATTTTTGACCACACGTCCTCCCGATTTGAAGAGATTCCCTGCACCGTCGACTGCAGAGATGCCAATCACGTAATCGCGGATGGTTCCATAGGAAAACCGTCTTGGTCCTGAAGTGTTGGTTGCAATGACCCCTCCGATAGTTGCCCGGTTGGATTGGGGGACGTCAATCGGGAGACGCTGGCCTTCTGCTGAAACAATTTCATTCAATTGATCCAGCCTCATTCCCGCTTCCACGGTGATTGTCATGTCACGGACAGGATAATCTACCACGCGGTGCAGTTGAGACATACAAACCAGAGTCCCGGAGTGGCTGTCAGGACAGCAGACGGACAGCGAAGTGCGCCCTCCTACCGGAAAAATCTGCTGATGAGCAGAAGTCGCGTTTTCACTCAGAAAGCGACTTAATTCGGGCTGAGAAGCCGGAACAAAATCTTCCGGGGTGCCGGAATGTGTGAGTGTCATAAATCGTCTTTCAATCGCCTGTATTCAATACAATGGTTTCATTGTGATATTCAAATCGAAATCCTGGAGCTCAATGTGGCGCGCGTCGGCCGGGATGAGATTGCGTGACTGATGCTTGCAAGTCTGTCTGGTGTGGTGGCAGAACTTTATCTCGACTGCAGATCTGGCGGGGATTAAAAATATTTCGTACTTTCTCCATCTGGGAAAGATCGGTTTCATTAAATATCCGGCTCATGAAATTGATTTTCTCGACACCGATCCCGTGTTCTCCCGTGACGCTGCCCCCGAGCTCAAGACACTTGGACAGAATTTCTTCGCTGGCTTCCAGCACCTGCTGTATCTGGTCCTGATCGCGTTCGTCAAACAGGAGAATTGGATGTACGTTTCCATCGCCGGCATGGAAGACGTTTACAATCCTCATTCCGTATTTCTCGCTGGTTGCTTCAATGAATTCCAGAATTTCCGGCAGACGGGTTCGAGGCACGACTCCATCCTGCGTACAGTAACTGGGGCTGAGTCGACCAATAGCACCAAATGCCTGCTTGCGGCTTTTCCAGATCAGTTGTCGTTCTTCGGGAGTATCAGCTCTCTGAATTTCCCGGACATTGTGGGAGTTGCAGATATCGACGATCTGACGCACTTCTTCGTCCAGCGCGATATCCAGCCCATCAACTTCAATCAACAGGACTGCGCCTGCATCCAGTGGAAATCCAAAGTGAAATGCTTCTTCAATCGCCTGGATAATTCCCTGGTCCATCATCTCCAGAGCCGAGGGAATGATACCGGCTGCAATGATTTCTGAAATCGCACGGGTCGCATCAGAGATTGTATGAAAAACTGCCAGCATAGTGCGGTGTGCTTCCGGATCGCGAGTCAGCCGCACGATTGCTTTCGTACAGATCCCAAAGGTGCCTTCATTTCCGACATAGACGCCATGCAGATCATAGCCCGGTGTCTCCGCAGTCGGCCCACCCAGGTTGATGATCGAGCCATCTGGCAGTACTGCTTCCAGTCCCAGAACGTGATTCGTCGTGACTCCGTATTTCAGAGTATGCGGGCCGCCGGAATTGGTGGCAATATTTCCACCGATCGTACAGGATCCCTGGCTGGAAGGGTCGGGAGCGTAGTGATAGCCGGTGCCTTTCAGGGCATTCGTCAGATGCAGATTGACCATTCCCGGTTCAACGACCGCATATCGATCCCGCAGATTGATCTCGAGGATCTGTTTCATACGCGTCAGGACAATCATGACCCCTCCGCCAATCGGCAGGCATCCTCCCGAGAGGCTCGTCCCCGCTCCGCGCGCTAGAAAAGGAACGTTGAACTGATTGCAGATCTTGACGATTGAAGAGACCTGTTCGGTCGATGTCGGAAAGACCACAATATCAGGAGCCGATTTATCTACGATATACCCATCGCATTCGTAGACGAGTAGCTCATCCGCATCGTACAACAGGGCTTTTTTTCCCACGATTTGCGTCAACTGTTGAATCAGGGATGAAAAGGGGCCGCTTCCTCGTTCCAGCTCTTCTAATACAGGAGCTGAGAGATGCGATGTCTGGTTGGCTGGGTCAACCATTGTTGGGGACTGCTTTCAAAAATGATGAAAGGAAGGTTCTAAGTTCTTTAATTGTCTATTCTAAAACAATATTATATCAAGATTCAATTCCCGGAATCCCGCCTGAGGGAAACTGTTCACCAGGAAGAATATCGTTTCTGATCAGCCAGTTGATCGAGGGGATTTCAGCCGTTTTTATTTCTGATTGACCCAGATCGGGCTGGACCAGGCCATTTCCCCATTGGACTGAATGACGCGTACATAGTACCAGTCATCCTGGTTTTCGTCACCCTTGTCTGTGAATTCAAATTCGGTTTCCCACTGATTTTGGAAAACGACCCGATGTAACATGGCTGATTCCCAGGGAAATGGACGGGTAAACAGCATCTCGTTACTGACGGCGAGGTCGCCCAATGTCTGAGTCAGCTGGCATTCACTGGGCTGGGTGCATTTGACGCTGACTTTGGTATCAGGATTTCCCTGGATGCGGAGTACGATCGCTTTTTGCGACCAGTCATCCACCTGTTGTTTGAGTGCCGTGAATGACTGGACAATCAGCCGGTTTGTAGAGACATCAAGGATTTGATCCCGCCTGAACTCATCAAAGGGGCCCGGTGTGAAACAGGGTTGAAACTGCTGGATCTCGCCGCCGTCAACATGAATGGCAAAGTTCCAGTCTGCCGTACCTCCCCATCCGAGGGCCGGCCAGGGGCCCCAGCCGTATTCGAAGCGGAGTACGATTGGCTGGCTCCACGACTGGTCGTCGGGAATGTTATCGACCGGGAAGTCACGATGGATCACACGACCGTTTTTGAGCACTTCCACACGGTCGATTTCATCCCAGCCCCGTACATGAACCTTGATACGTCGTTCCGGACTGAACGATAATTCCTGCCCCATGATCTGGTCATTCAGGAAAAAATCGAGCTCAATGCGATCTCCTGTCACCGCGTAGGTGCGACGGTTGCGAATCGCATCGAACAGCGCCTCGCGTGACAATTCAGTTGCTTTGATGGCCGCCAGTCCCTCGCGGTACCCCCCCGGATGCCCCAGGTGATCGTCGGTGCTGGCAATGACCCCCAGTCGGTGTCCCTGGTTCAGGTAATACTGCAGCGTGTGTCTGGTCCAGCGGCCACCCTCGGTATGCCGTTTGTAGGGAAACGGAGCCCTGTCATGTTCTGCACAACCCCATTCGGAATGTATTTCGAGGACAGGGGAAACCTCTGGTGCCAGTTTGGAAGCGTCAAAGCCGCGGTGACCCAGGCGATTAGCGGGATGATGAGGGATTAACAGGCAACCTCTGTTGCGGGCGAATTCCTGGAGCTCAGCCAGATCTTCGATTAGTTCGTAATCCCCTTTAAGGTCCGGATACAAAATGTGGTAATCCCCTTCCTGGGTACCATGTCGCTCATAACCCAGAATCGTAACGAATTCCCCGGGCCTGTCGAATGCTTTTGCGAGCTCGACCACCTCTGGCCAGCGCGAGCGGGCGATATGAAAGCCATTTTTCCATTTGTGCGAGATCTTTCCATCATATTCGACGATGTCCGGCCAGTAGGAATGGGGAGTGAAAGCATAAAAGTCGAGATGGTTCCGAGCAATTTCAAAGGAACGGTCGAGTGAACCCTGAGCATAGCCCACGTGGTTGTGATTATGCAGGTCTCCAAAGTACGTCTGGTATTCTGTGGTCATGAGTTTCAGCGCTTCTGATTTCGGTTTCTTGATAAACGAAGATCTTTACCCATAGAGTAGCCGGTAGGGGTGAGTTCTACAAATGGCAGGTTTCATTTCTGACTCCTTTCTGGAATGATTCCACAGGAGAATGGTTTAGCGTGTCCACTTCAGCCATTTGCTCAACAACGATTTCAGAAAAGGGCTCAGGCGGGTGCGATTAAACTGGTCACCGATTTTTCGGATTGCATCTGCCTGGGTCGGATAGGGATGAATGACGCTGGCAATTCTTTTGAGTCCCGTGCCGGTTTGCATTGCCAGTGTGATTTCGGAAATCAGGTCACCGGCATGCGCGGCTACAATTGTGGCTCCTAGAATCTGATCGGTTCCCTGTTTGACATGAATCTTCACAAATCCATTGGATTCGCCATCCAGTATCGCTCTGTCGACGCTCTCCAGCTTCTGGATAAAAGTATGAATGGCAATGCCTGTCGAACGGGCTTCGTGTTCGGAGATTCCGACATGGGCAATCTCCGGATCAGTATAAGTGCACCATGGAATCAGGAGTCGGCTGGTTTTGCTTCTCCCCAGAAACAGCGCGTTCCCGATGACGATCCGCGCCTGAAAATCGGCGTTGTGGGTGAACTGGTAGCGGGAGCAGATATCGCCAGCACCATAGATCTGTGAGTTTGTTGTCTGCAGGTAGTCATTGACGAAAATACCGGAATGCGAATCGTATTCGACACCGGCACGTTCCAGATTGAGACCTTCAACATTAGGGGCGCGTCCAGCTGCGACCAGGATTTCATCCACATGTAGCTTAATGGTTTGGCTTTCTGATGCGATGGTCAGCTGTTTTTCCCGCTCAATTCGGGTGCTATGAGTTGTCTTTGCATTCAAGAACAGTTTGACACCATCTGCTTCCAGTTGACGTTGAATCAGTTGAGCGGCGTCCGGATCTTCCCGGGGCAGGAGTTGAGAGTGAGAGTGAATGAGAGTGACTGTGGAACCCAGGCGGGCAAAGGTCTGGGCCAGTTCACAGCCGATGGGACCTCCACCAATCACAGCCAGTCTGGCTGGTAGTTCTGTCAGTGAAAAGACGCTTTCATTCGTCAGATAACCGGTTTCCTTGATTCCAGGAATTTCGGGGACGGCAGCACGTGCTCCGGTTGTGATGACGGCTTTTTTGAATGTCAGTTTCTGCTGGCTGACTTCGATTGTCTGGCGATCGAGAAATTTCCCTTCCCCCAGAAAAACGTCAACCCCCAGATCCTGAAATCGGCGGGCCGAATCGTGCTGACTGATTTGGGCCCTCAGTTTACGCATTCGCTGCATGACCTGACTGAAATTGATTGAGGCTGTTTGCGGATTGATTTCGATTCCCAGGTCCTGCGAATTTAAGAGGGACTGGAATACTCTGGCAGAGCGAATGATAGCTTTCGAGGGAACGCAGCCTGTATTCAGGCAATCCCCCCCCATCAGCTGTCGTTCGATTAACGCAACTTTAGCCCCCAGGCCTGCCGCACCCGCTGCTGTCACGAGCCCTGCAGTGCCGGCTCCGATGACAACCAGATTATAGCGACCATCGGGAGTGGGATTGGTCCAGTCGGGAGGATGAACCTGTCTGACCAGTTCCTGATTGAAGTCATCATCGGGAGCAATCTGGATGGGATCGAACATGCTGGTCTCACTGGGGGCCAAGATGAATGAATCAAGTACGCTTATGAAAATAAGTGGCAATTTTATTGATCAGGAGTGGAAAGGTTCCCAGTAAAACAAAAGCGACGATGAGTTGAGGCGTCAGGATGCCTGTTGCCCCTTGTTCTGACAGCTTCTGCAGAGTCGGAAAACTGGTTCCAGCGTAAACAAAGACAGCCGTCCCAGGAAGCATGCCGATCTGGCTGACCCACCAGTAGGTCCAGGTCCGAATTGTAGTCAGTCCCATCACGACATTGATCAGAAAAAAAGGGAACGCCACTACGAGCCGCATGAAAAAGAGGTAGAATGCGCCCTCTTTTTCGAACTGCTGATTGATCTGCTGGAACTTTTCTCCGTAACGGGATTCGATAGAGGCCCGGAACAGGTAGCGACTTGTTAAGAAAGCCAGTGTAGCCCCTGTCGTTGAAGCAAAACTGACCAGGATCAATCCTTGCCAGAATCCGAAAAACCAGCCATAGGTGAGTGTCAGCGGAACTGCTCCCGGTAAGGAAAGCCCCGTGATCCCCGCATAGATCAGATAGGCGATCAGATAGATCAGAACCGGATGCTGGCTGGCAAATTGTTTCCAGAGGCTTTCCTGCGTGGCGAAATATTCCAGTGTCAGTCGATCCCGGGAAAAATAGTATCCCAGTCCGATGACCACAGCCAGCGTCACAAACACGACCAGTCGAAGATAACCATGCGGACGTTGAGGGGACTCAACTGGTTGCCCGGAAGCTTCCGAACTGTGAAACCCGGATTGGTGTGACTCGGGATCAGCAGCGTTCACCAGCAAAATCCTTTATCGCCTCGTGTATTGGCTTGAAGAATTTGGATTTCAATCCAGTCTGCGACAGCTTTCCCGATTGCAAATCGGGTTAGATCGCCAGGGGTCTGCTGGTCACTTAGAGGATCGCCCGGATCTTTTCCAGAAACTCCTTGTTCGTGGGGAACTTCTTGAGCGTACTGCTCAACTGCTCCATGGCTTCCACAGGGTTTAATGAGATCAGGCTTCTGCGAAGCATGGTCACACCTTCGAGCACTTCCGGTGCAAGAATCTTTTCTTCACGACGCGTCCCGGAAAGGGTGATGTCAATCGCGGGGAAAATACGGCGGTCGGAAAGTTCCCGGCTGAGGACCATTTCCATGTTACCGGTTCCCTTGAATTCCTGGAAAATGACTTCATCCATCCGGCTTCCGGTATCGATCAGGGCGGTACCCAGAACGGTCAGTGAACCACCTTCGTCGAAGCGGCGGGCGGTACCGAACATTTTCTTGGGAATGTCCATCGCTTTGACATCCAGACCACCACTCATGGTGCGACCGGTGTTCCCAACCCATTTGTTGAAAGCACGTGCCGTCCGGGTAATACTGTCCAGCAGAATAAATGCATCTTCGCCAGCTTCCGCCAGACGCTTGCCACGCTCGAAGATGAGCTGGCTGGTGCGGACGTGGCTCTCGACATCCCGGTCCATGGAAGAGGAAATGACTTCGCCTTTGATCGAGCGTTGCATTTCAGTGACTTCTTCAGGCCGTTCGTCGATGAGCAGGACCATGAGCCGGATTTCCGGATGATTCTTACTGACTGCCTCAGCGATATCCTGCAGCAGCATGGTTTTACCGGTTCGTGGAGGTGCGACAACCAGTGCGCGCTGACCTTTGCCGATGGGAGTCAGAAGATCCATCACCCGCATCGTAATTGGCATCGGACCCGTTTCCAGTTTGATCTGCTCGAAGGGGTTAATGGGGGTCAGTTCATCGAAGGATTTGATTTCCATGTATTCTTCGATGGTACGACCATCAATCGATTCAATACTTTTCAGGCGGGGCCCCTGACCTCTGGTGCCGGGACCGACTTCGCCTTTGATGAGGATTCCTGCTCGCAGATTGTGTTTCTCGATCAATGAACTGGAAACGAAAGCGTCAGAATCCTGTGCCTTGTAGTTGACCTTGGGATCTCGGATGAAACCATAATCCTTGGGATGCAGTTCCAGAACTCCTTCAATGGTGCCGGTGATGTTCTCACTGGCAGCCGATGAAGATGAAGTGGAGCGACTGCGCCGCTGTTGCGACCTGTTATTACCGGAGCGGGAACGGTTACCCCGGTTTCCTCCGGAGCGGCCACGGTTGTTGCCACCCTGCCCCTGTCGTCCCTGGGGGCTGGGGCTGTCTGATTTTCTTCGTCGTCTCCGACGGCGGCGATTCCCTCCGGATTTATCTCCGGAGCGGTCATTATCTGTCTGGTTGGAGCTTTGTTCGTCGTCTATGGAATCAGCAGGGAAATCCGACATGTTTTCATGTTCTCTTTCAGTTTCTGCTTCAGTGGAAGAGTGAGAGTTTTCGAAAAGTTCGAGGTTGTCTTCTGCTTTGCGATGGTATTCATCTTGCAGTGATTCAGTCTCACTTTGTTCAAAAGTGTCCTCGGCAGGTTTTTCCGCTTTTTTGCGTGTCCTGGTAGTTTTTCGACGGGTAGATTTTGGTTTGTCTGAAGTTTCAGAACTCTTTGCAGCCATACAGAAACACCAAATGCTTATAAAGAAGTAACGAAGTAATTTGAGACACAACTACGGCACAAACATGATACGACGCGTTCGATTCATGGTTTAAAAACAGATCATTGACAGCGCGAAGCCTACAGGGAGACTGAAAAGCTGCTGGCATTCTTCTGAATGTGCCGATTCTTAATTCAGCGGAAACCGACATGGGCCATCGCATACGAAGCTGGCCCGGTCTTAATCTCATGAAGAAAGATTCACACAGGGAAATCGTTCGCCCGCTTGAGGACTCGGCCGTCTTGGCCTGTATCTTCCCGGATAAGGAGGGTCATCACTTTTTAAACTGAAAGCGATGAAACCCTGGCGTTGAGAACAGGGAACTTGGAATGCCTGTCAGCTCAAGCCACTGTTTAGGTGATCGTCTTGCCGATATCCTTTCAGGCAAAAATTATGGTCAAAAACTGATACTAGAAATTCAATCGTTTCAAACACGCTCCGTCAACCGATAAATGGTTGCTAATACGGAACTTTTAAATGTTTTAATCGTCAAATAAAGTCAATTTATTTCGTCCGCAGACAGCACAGGATTGAAGTAGAAAAACAGATCCAATCCTTGAGCCGGCTCAATCGCTAACAAAAATGTCAGGCTCAAATCTTACAGATTCGTCTTACAGAAGACCGGCAGAATGTCTGGCTGTTCTGCAACGGGGGCAGATACTCAACGTATCTTTAAGTGCATCTATGAAAGAGAAGTTACTTTCAAGAAAAGCGTCTCCTGAATTGATTCAGGAAATAGTGCTGTTGAGGAACTGGTGGCCCGCTGGAAACGACTCAACTCACTTTAAAGCAAATAGGTTACCAGTGAATTACAAAACACTGGGCATTAGAAAACTGATCTCAAAAGCGGGAGAGATCCTCAGTGAAAAACGGCTTACCAGAGATTGCTTAGTAAGTAGTGTTTATCAAAACCTTCTTACAGCGTCAATACTAATCGTATCGCAAGCCTGTTCTATTAACATCATAACTTATCCCCATCTAAAGTCAATTGACTATTCTGTTTCTGGTGAATGTTTTGTTCAGTCTGTCCGGGGAACCTGAAGCGGACCAGGGAGCGGGCGCTCGTTGTTTCAACTGGTTTTAAGGTTCCAGGTTGGCCGGGAGACCCTGTGGCCAGGTCCGTTGGATGAAGTCTCGGATACGTTGACTCCGGTTTCCCGGATCGGGGTGGGTGCTGAAAATTTCTGGTTGCCTCCCTCCTCCAGCCGCGCGTTGCAGGATTTCCATGACCCCCGTCATCGCATAAGGATCATAGCCAGCCATGACCATCAGTTTAATTCCCCAGCGGTCGGATTCCAGTTCATCACTGCGACTGTATTTCATGTTGATCATCGAGCCGATCATTTGTGCCATCCGGGCACTGCTGGCATCCCCGCCTGCGACACCGGCAGCGCCCACCAGCCCCTGAGTGAATTCCTGCTGAGCCATATGTTGTGCACCGTGTCGGGAAAGGACATGCCCCATTTCATGACCCAGCACACCTGCCAGCTGGCCTTCTGTCTCCAGTTGTCTGAAGAGTCCCGCGGTAATAAAAATCTGGCCGCCGGGCAAAGCAAAGGCATTGATGACCTGATTGTCGTTGAGCAGGTGAAAGTCAAAGCGATAGGGGTTACTGCGCCCCTGTTTGCGTAAAGAGGCGTTCAAACTGGCCAGCAGTTTCTCACCAACCCGGTCGACATATGCCTGGGCTTCCCGGTCCGGATGCTCGCCATGGTGCTGGTCCAGGATGGCCGGGAGGGCCTGTAATCCCAATGCGATTTCCTGTTGTTCGGTCAGCGCAACATGTTGGCTTTCTCCCGTGATTTCATTCACATCCGATTTCATCAGAAACGAAATCAACGAGAATAAGGCAATTCCTGCTGCTACCACCAGACGCAGCTTGAGAGAAGAGTCCCGGGAACCATGTACCGTGCGAATATACCGCGGCATTGAAAGGCAATCCTGATTACAAGTCACAGTCAAAAACAGATGCCGGAAGAATTTTAACAACCTGCCCTCAAAAGGCACCTGGGATTAATCGGATTTTTTATCGTTGGGGGCCGGTTTCAGTCGGAAGTCGCGTGGCGGTTCCTGGAGGCTCTGAATATATTGCCAGATCGCCTGGAACTGCCGATCAGCATTACCGTTCAGAATCGTGGAAATTTTTGTGGTTTGACCGTCCGCAGACAGTTTGGGCATTTTCGTCGAAATATCAAACCGGGGTGGATCCAATACAAACCGGTGATAATACTCGGGAGTCAGTCGCTCCCGAATATGTACAAAGTTGATTCCGGGAGCGATCCTGGTCTTGTCATCTCCGGAAGGATATTGATCACCAATGCCATGGCACTGCCGACAGTCGAGGGCTTGTTTGTTGATCAATTGCCGGCCCAATTGCAGCTGGGGGGCTGTTTCCGGTTTCTGTTCTCTGCTTGAATCTGGCGGCGTTTGCGGAGACAGTCCATGTTCTGCTCTCAGACCGGCGGTCAGGAGTTGTGCATGAGCTGGAAAGTGAGGCATCCGGGATTTCAGCCAGGGACGAGGTCTCCATTTGAGTTCGCCGGCAATGAAGGACTGCAGCCAGTCCGGTTTCAATTTTTCTCCCGCCCAGGTCAAAGAAGGCAGCGGTGCGGGGGGCAGTCCGGATGCGCCTTCCTCAACGACAATTATTCCACGGGGACTGGAGTCTGCATCACGATGATGACAGGCAGCACAGTTCAATGCCCGCGTCCATCGGGTTGAGATTTCAGAGTCGTTGTGCTGCGCCAGTGAATCCGTCCCGAATCTCAGTAAACTTCTGATTGCTTCCTTCTCGAAGGCACTGAGTTGGAAATGTGGTGTCCGGGAATCGGCCTTGTGCGAATCAGCCAGGCAACCTGTAGAGAGATTCCGGAGAGGGAGCGGAGTCCGTTTGACCGTCTGCAACTTGCGGTTTTCCTGTAAGGGACCATGGCAGCGGGCACAACCCAGGGTTTCGAAATACAACTGCCTCCCGCGTGCTGCAGATCCAGCGGGAGGAATCATCGCATTGGGGATTTTGCCTTGCGAACTGTCGATCAGATAGGCAGCCAGGCCCGCAGCTTCTGTTGACGTCAATTGAAAATCAGGCATCCGGCTCCAGCGGTGATGCGCATGTGGTGTTTGTAGAAAGCGAGCCAGTTGAGAAAAACTGAATTTGCGTTTGATCAGAGCCAGTGAGCGTCGCTGGTAGTCGTCAGCCTGGGTAGGGTCTGTTTCAAAATGATGGCAATTGATGCAGCCCAGTTCTTCGTAATGTTGAGCGCCAGTTTGGATGAGCTGTTCAGGATCGATCGTTTCGAAGTTGAAGGCAGCTGATGAGGACGGACGCATCGGTTGAGTAGCCTGAGACACAAACCAGGCGGTTAAATCCGCTGCCTGCTGTACCGCCTGTTTCGAATCGGGATCCCCCAGCAAGTGTGGCATACGAGCCTCTGGTTTCAAGCTGTGCGGATTCCGCAGCCAGTGAAACAGCCAGCGTTTGCTGACCCGATTGCCGATATTCACCAGCTCAGGTGGGGACTGGTTTAACTCAGGCATGATTGCAGCGTCATGAGAGAAAGGATGGTTTTCTGAGACAAAGAGCCGGACCCCCGACCGTTCGGACTCGACGGTATGGCAGGAGAGACACCGATAGCTGGCGAATAATTCCCGCCCTGCTCTGACCTGTTGCATTTTCAGGATGAGTGGATCATTTCCCATGTGGGTCAAAATGGTGGGGGGAACGGGTTCGGTTGCGAACTGGGCCCCTTTCCAGAGGAGGCGCAACCGGGCTGGACCTTCGAGAGGACTCTGATAGTCCAGACGAAGCTGGTTATAGCCCTTTTCAAGTTTGATGGCAGCAGGAGCCAGTTTCTTAAAGTCCGTTTTCTCTGATTGCAGGATTGTTTTTTGATTGATGGTCAGGCGGCACTCCCCGATTCCTTCCAGGCTGAAATAATACTCTCCGGACAGGGGGACGCGCAGGAAACCTTCCGCTGTGGCAGAAAATGGACCGGGTTTCAGGAAGGGTGTTGCAGGCCGATCTGCGTCGACCGAGAGAGCCAGCATTCTGGCAGAGCGTGCGTCGGAGTCGACAGTTGATTGGGGATGCTGTTGTTTGAACTTCCAGAGGATACCCGGTTTTAACTGCTGGCGTTGTGTGAGTGTCAGCAGTCGACTTTTCTTGCGTCGGGTCAATTGTTCCGAATCCATTTTCTGACTGGATACGGCATTGATCGTGTGATAGTAAGTCTGTTTCAAATTCCTGCCGGTTACAGAAGAGAGATGGTAAGAAATGCCCATCTGCATCACTGGTTTTACAGACGGGAGTTCCAGGAAGACGGTACGTTGGTCGGGCAGTAAGGTTGCAGAAAGGACTTCTACTTCATCACGGCCCTCGACCTGAGGGGCGGAGACACGGTATTCTGGCGATCCATAGTTTTGCGACCAGAGATAATTCCACTGTTCGATCGCATAATTATCCGGATTTTCTGCTGCATTTCGTTCCAAAGGGTTTGTGAATGTCAGAGCGATTCCATTCTGCATCGTCTTGACGGCGGTCGGAAGATCAACAGGTTGGCCGGTGTAACGCACCCGTTGCAGGCATCCATCCCGGACCGCATTGGTGACCCAGCCTTTCATTCCGCTGACGTAGAGCTGTCCATCCCGGGGGTTAAATCTTCCGCGCATGATGCCCGAATCAAAATTCAACGGTAGCGTTAATGTGCCCCCCTGTGACTGCCCCTGGATGACCTCGCGGAGTGTTAGCAGCAGTTTGCTCTGACCGTAAGAGAGATGCAGCAACTGCCCTTGCAGTGGTCCCCACTGCTGACTGGTGACCCAGACCTGACCGCCGCTCGAGTTATCCTGCAGACGGGGAATCCAGCACAATGGCCGATCATAGCCCAGGGGGCGGTCTGCTGTGATGCGTGGGCCGCCATATCCATAGTAACCTCCCTGTTTGACCTCAGTGACATTTGAGGCCGGCGTCCAGTTCCCTTCCTGAGGTGAGGCGGTGATGATGTTTCTGGGGCCGATTCCCATGCCGTTCGGATTACGAAATCCGGAAGCAACGACGTTCAACTGCCGGCCATTGGGAGTGACCTGCATCACTCCCCGCTGGGCGTGCAGAAAATAGAAATTACCGAAGGAGTCGGTTTCCAGGCAGGTGACGTAGTCGTGCCCACCGGGAGAGGTGGGGTATTGATTGTGAAAGCATTCATAAAAATCCGCTTCATCATCCAGGTTCTGATCATGCAGGATCGTAATCTGATCCCGCCCCAGCACATGGATTTTGTTCTGCACCACTTTCAGGCCCAGGGGTTGAAACAGGCCGGTGGCGAATCGTTTCCATTTGAGTTGCTTCAGATCGTGGTCGACGCCTTTGACCAGCCAGACATCGCCGTGAACCGTGGCGACAGCCAGGTCACCATTCTCCAGGAAATCATGACCACTGACAAAAAAGAGGGCCCGATAGGGATTGTCAAACGGAATGGTGATCGTATCGATGACATAGGCATCCTCTGCCTGGCTGAGAACGCCCTGTGTGATCAGTGGCTCGTTCCAGTGTGTGGGCCCCGGGATTAAGAGCGGCTGTAAAGAGGGGGGAGTCAGTGTGGGAGTCGCAATATCCAGTCGCGGGTTTCCTGATGTATTGGTCTGGTAGAAGATGGTGAATCGCTGCGTGGCTTTGCGAGGGGGGATCTCGAATACCGCCGATTGAGACTTTCCTGCTGAAATCATTTTTGACTGAATCTGATCCCAGCCAGTGCAACCGATGATAAAAGCATTTTGGGGGCCGGTTGAAATGAACTGGTGGTTGCTGTCTGAAACCGGTTTGACCTGCCGGCCATCTGCGACGTACAGTTGCAGACTTTGAGAACCCGGTCCGATTTCAAATGAACGTGTAAAGCAGGTTTGGCCGGAACTGTTCTGGAGCCAGGGAGATTCATAGATGGTTGTCTCTCCCACCAGATATTCCAGGGTGACACGATTTCGATTGACGTGTGACCCCAGAAAGCGACAGGGTTGGTCAGGGTTCCAGCCAGGGCCTTCCTGTGTTGAGAAGTGCATGGTTCCTTGCGGGGCCGGGGCCTGGATCAGGCCAAAGCGCGCCGGAGACGGTTTCAGGAATCCGCCAGACCAGATGCCACGAACTTTGCAATTTTGGGTATCGTAACAGATGGTGCCCTCTCTCTGGTCCCCTACCCGAATCGAGAGTCCCTTTTTGACCGGGCCCGTCGGGAGAGGGACGATACTGGCTAGCCAGTTGCCGATCTCCGTCTGCTGCCAGCGGTTGTCTTCGGTAGCCTGAACCGGCTGGTCGAAACCGACCGATTCTTTTCCCCAATGATCTCTGGTCTCTTTTTTTTTAACTGGAGTAGACCTGGAAACCTGTGTTCTGGTTTCCAGGGGAATCAATTTATTCGAGACTGACTCCTTCGTGCCCAGGTCTTTAGTGAGCTCATCGAGCGAGAAGAGGATCAGAGTTTCTGCATCCGCTTTTAAAGGGGCTTGGGGGACCTGCGTTAAATCGCGTGTTCCTTTCGAGATTCGCAGTTCGTCGAGCAGTCCGTCGCTTGCGAGCGTCTTTTCCACCAGGCCACCGATCCGCAGATTACCGGAGCTCACATTTGCCTGTTTGGGGGGAGGCAGTGGAGAATCCAGTTCTTTTTTTCCATCAACAAACAGTCGGATCCGGCTGTCTTCCAGGATCATACCGACGTAATGCCATTTCTGGTCGCAGATGTTGACTCTGGTTTTGTACTCGCCTCCCTGACCGGGCAGATAGACACTGAAAAAACCACTGCGAGCATAGGAATACATTTCCCAGTGAGCAGGATTGCTTTTCTTACTGGAAGCCAGGAAGACATTGAAACCGGACTTTGAGTTCAATTTGACCCAGCAGTCCGCACTGATGGGTTTCTGGTTTTTGAGAGTTTCTGACGGGAGGACAATCGATCCTGCGTTCGTGTTGAGAGCCTTCCCCCATTTACCGAGTGGGAGCAGTGCCGCCGACTTTTTCTCGACCGGGGCCTGGGGAGGGCGTTTGAATTCGTGGATGGGGCGATTGGCGGCCCACGCGGTGGCACGTCGCAGCATTTCACAGGCTTCAAAAGAATCATACGTCTTTTCGCTGTGCCCCAGCAGCGTCTGGAAGATACGTCCCTTGCCGTAATGATAAGTCCATGCCAGCGGTTCATTTTTTTTCGTGACTTTGGATTTGGCGGTGATGAGAGGCTCGACCGGTTCTGTCCCATCCTGACGGAAATAGAGTTCATCGGTCACGGGGAAGTTCTGCAGGTTGCGTGTCAGAGGTTGTGTGTCGTCTGTGATCTGGACTTCAAAGTTTCCGAACGCGTCATGTCCGCTTTTCTGCTCCCCTTTCCCGTAATGATTCCAGACCCGCCTGACAATCTTGCGGTATTCCGGCCAGTCGGACGCACCTGCTTTGGGAAGTGAAAAATGAAATGCACCATTGGCGAAGTGGATCAGGATCAAACCCCCACCCTGCTGAAGGTAGTTCATGAAAGCGGTTTGCGATGCCGGACTCAGGGGTGTTTTGTCATGCCAGTTGGTATAGTTTTGCACGATCACCTGGTAATCCTGCAACGATTTGCGCGAGAGGTCTTCGATGTCATTGGAAATCTCAACCTTAATACGGGGATCCTGCTCCAGCAGTTTTTTGATAACCGGGGTTGTTTTTTTCCAGTTATGCCAGGCGTGTGCTTCGTTTCCAGCAAACATCAATACCCGGATCGGTTGATCGTCGAAGGTCGCGGGTGCTGTTCCCTTCACTCCCGAGAGAGCTGAGGTGATTTCAGCATGAGTGTAGTAACGTGCCTGGACTCCGGTAGCCGGAATTTCGGTCTGTGCGGTCCAGGCGATGGCATTCAGAATGAATTTGCGAAAGGCTGCATTCTGCCAGTTGTCATAAAAGTGACCACAGGTGGTTCCAAATCCCCTGCCGCCGTTCGCACGTTCTTTCGCCCAGGCGACGACATTGCCCTGCTCTGCTCTCCCTTTCAGTTCGGGAACCTCGAGCAAGGGGACCAGATGCGGATCATTCTGTTGAAAGCGGAGATTGAAATAGAACTCTTCGCGCATTTCAAACGGTTTGACGCCACGACAGATCGGGTGATCCGGATGAGGTATCTGCACCGGGGCCTCGATGGTTTTTATAGCTGAATACCAGTTTCGGACGCCGTTCTCTTCCCAGTCAAAAAATCCCCCCGACCAGTCCAGAATCTGTTTGGCATACTGGTCTGGTGCGAACGTGGAGAAATGAAACGTCAGGAATCCACAGCCCCTGTCGATTTGACGTTGGATCTGATTCAGGTGGTCCTGGCTGGCGAAGTGCGGGGCTTCAGTAAATTTTTCGCCGTCCCGGCCATCTGAGATCACCATGATGGTGTCCGCGTCATTCAGTGTCTCCGGGTTCTCCGGCCAACCGTCAAGATGGTATTCCACACGGATCTGGTCTTTGATGTTGGAGTTGTCCAGCATGACTTTGAGCAGTTTGACCGACCAGGGATAATCGTGAATTCCGTTCCCCACCGGGCCATGGCTTTTGGGGCCCGCGATCAGGACAATTTTCTTCCGGGAATCTTTTGATACAGGTGCTGAAGATGTATCGTCTGCAGACACCAGCGTCGCAGACAGTCCCAGGATGAGGGGAAGGATGAGTGCTTGATAAAAGTTCACAATAACTGATTCCTCTGGATATTCTTGAGGGGCCCTGACAATTTCAGATGGTGGAAAGCCGTTTTAGTGTGGGGGACGTTCCTGAATCTCTCTCCGATTCTACTGCGATCCGATATAAAACACCCCTGATACGAATGAAGATTATCCACGCGCGGCGTGAATTCTTTTCCGGTCTCTGAACTCACAATCCTGCGAATCAGAATTGCGACATGTTCCGGGATCGTACATGATAACAGTAACATTCCTTGTTTTGAGTAATTCAACCAGGTTCAATCCTACCATACGGGTTCAGCAGAATGAAAATAAAAAGCGCCTCACTATTTTTCGTTGCGATCTTCCTGTTCAGCTTGCAGATTCAGGCTGCAGAACAACATCACAAAAAACAGCCGAACATTCTCATCATCTTGTGCGATGACCTCGGCTATGGCGATCTGGCCTGTTATGGGCACCCTCATATTAAAACACCAAACCTCAACCAGTTGGCCTCGCAGGGCATGCGGCTGACCGACTGCTATGCCAGTGCCCCGGTCTGTTCTCCCTCCCGGGCGGGACTGCTGACGGGACGAACTCCAAATCGACTGGGCGTTTACGACTGGATTCCCGAGGGGCATCCGATGCATCTGAAGCGGGAAGAGACTACGATCGCACAATTGTTGCAGCAGGCGGGGTATGATACGGCCCATGTAGGGAAATGGCACTGCAATGGTCTGTTTAATTCCAGTGAGCAGCCTCAACCCGGCGATCATGGTTTTCGGCACTGGTTCAGTACTCAGAACAATGCGATTCCCACTCACGAGAATCCGGTAAATTTCGTCAGGAATGGGAAACCGGTAGGAGAGATTGAAGGATTTTCCTGCCAGATCGTGGCTGACGAAGGGATTCAATGGCTCAAAGGTCAACGCGACAAAGAGAAACCGTTTTTCCTGCATGTCTGCTTTCATGAACCACATGAGCGGGTCGCCTCGCCCCCGGAACTGGTCAAGCAATATCTGGATGAAAGCATTTACGAAGACCAGGCTCAATACTTTGCGAATGTTGCCAACATGGATGCAGCGGTTGGCCGATTGATGAAGACACTCGATGATTTGAAGCTCGCGGATGACACGTTCGTATTCTTTACCTCAGATAACGGTCCGGAAACGTTGAATCGCTATGGAAAAGGATCTCGCCGTTCCTGGGGATCGCCGGGGGTTCTGCGGGGTATGAAACTTCACATTTATGAAGGTGGGATTCGGGTTCCCGGGATCATCCGCTGGCCCGGACACATTGCCCCTGGCCAGGAAAATCACACCCCCGTCTGTAGCGTGGACCTGCTGCCCACGTTCTGCGCGATGGCGAATGTCCCGTTGCCTCGGGAGCGACCGTTGGACGGGACCAACCTGTTGCCCCTGTTTTCGGGAAAGTCGATTGAGAGAACCACTCCTCTGTTCTGGAATTACTATCGAGCTTACAGTACGCCGCGGGTGGCGATGCGTGAAGGAGACTGGAAAGTAGTCGCCCACTGGAGCGGCCCTGAGGGGATTCTTCCTCTGGGAAACAATGTGAACTCGATTTCGCAGCAGATCATCAAAAACGCAAAGCTGACCAAATTCGAACTCTATAACCTCAAACAGGACATCAGCGAACAGCATAACCTGGCCTGGCAGGAACAGGATCGCCTGAAAGCAATGCAGAAAAAACTGGTTCAAAAGTATGCCGCGGTCCAGCAGGAAGGTCCCGTCTGGGATACCACAGAGTACGAACAGATCCGCGAAAAACGACTGTTTCCTCAGAAATCTAAGAAATGAACCTTCCAGGCCCCCTGCACCAGTTTGAAATTACGGGTTTTCCTGCCTGATCGACAGGGTTTCCCTATTCTCAGCAGTTGCCCTGCCTGCTACAGTGAAGGCTCTCTTAAGTAACAGCTTTGCTGTGTACCCTGCCTGTTTTTCGCTGTATGGAATCGACATGCAATACTTTAAATGGTTGAAACAACTGTTCCTGGTCTGCATTCTTGCTGTGACGCTTCCGGTTCAGGCGCAAGTCGAACGCCAACCGGGGTTTCAGCCTCAGGTCTTTGCTTTGACTCACGCCACGGTAGTGACTCAACCGGGGACAGTGTTAAAAAATGCAACGGTTCTGATTCGAGACGGACTGATCGAAGCCGTGGGAACTGAAGTGGCCATTCCCGGGGATGCAGAAGTCGTTGATTGCCAGGGAATGCAGATCTACGCTGGCTTTATCGATGCTGCCTCCAGTGGTCTGCTGGATAAAGAGGTCAAGCATCCCAAACCTGAGGAACGGAAAGTCGATTTCGGTCGGTATGCGCTGGCAGCGACCCGTCCCGATAACCGGAACTATCTCAGTCCCGAGTTTCTGGCGAATCAGGCCATTACCCGTAAAAAGAACAACTTTTCTGATTATCAAAAGGCCGGCTTCACGTCGGTGCATGTACTTCCTCTCGGAAAGATCGCCAGCGGTCAGGGGACACTGCTTTCGACCAGCGAATTACCTGTCAGAGAAGCAACATTGCTGAAGACCACTGTCGGATCATTTCGGCTCTACGCGCCGCATGGTGATGTCTATCCGACGACTCTGATGGGCGCTGTAGCTCATCTGCGCCAGTCGTGCCTGGATGCCCGGCACTACGAGAAACACTGGAAGCTCTACCAGGATCAGAAAGCCTTTGTGAAGCGTCCACCGACTGATGCCACCTATGTTGCTCTGCTGGAAACACTCAATGGAAAGCAGATCCCGGTCTTTGCAGCCAATACACGGGACCAGATTCTGCGGGCATTGGATTTCTGTCAGGAAGTCAAGATTAAGCCTGTTATTCTGGGGGCTGAGGAAGCGCATCTCTGCCTGGATCGTTTAAAGAAAGACTCACAGGGGGTCATCTGCCAGCTCGATTTTGCCGAGAAGCCCAAGATCAAGGAAGAGAGCCAATCCGACAAACTGACAACTGAGTTTACTGATCCACTGCGCGTCCAGCAGGAGAAACTCAGGCTCTGGCAGGCACGGATTCGGGGACTTTCCCAACTGGCAGAGAGTGGATTGCCGGTTGCCTTCACTTCGGAAAAGTTAAAGAAGCATGTTTCTGATATCGTACCGCAATTAAGAATAGCTGTGAAAGCGGGTTTTGCAGCAGATGAGGCACTGCGCTGTTTAACGGTAGATGCCGCCCGGATTCTGGGGATTGAACAGCGGCTGGGGACGATCGAAAAAGGGAAACTGGCGCAACTGATCGTGATGTCCGCTCCCTGGGAAGAGAGTGATTCCAAAGTACGCTACCTGTTTGTCGACGGGCTCAAACTGGACTTCACTGAAAAAGAGAAAGAAGAAAAGAAAGAGCCGACCAAAACGCCAACTGAAATGAAAGACAAGCCTGTCACCGTTGACCTGGCAGGTAACTGGGGAGTCGAAATCAATTCAGCCCAGGGAAAAGTGATCGGCGAGTTGAAACTGGCCCAGGACCGAACCTCTCTGCGTGGGACCTTCACCAGTGAAAAAGGGAATGGCAAAGTCACCGCGGGCAAAATTGAAAAAGACAAAGTCACACTCACAGTTGCCATCGGGGCTGGCGAACATTCGATCGAACTGCAGTTCAATGGTGACCTGGGCGCTGAAAAGCAACCTTCGAAACTGGCAGGGAAACTCAAGTCGGCTTTCGGAACAGAGACAAGCTGGTCTGCGGTTCGTAAGGCAGAGAAAAGTAAACCCGCCGCTGATAATCCAATTCAGCTCTCTCTCGAAGGGACAGATGACGACGACCTGCCCTTCTCCACAGCCGATTCAGAGGTGCTGATAGCTGAAAAACCTCAAGCCGATTCTACCACCGAATCCGACGCCAGTCGGCACCAGTTTGACACCGAACTGGAGTCAGACCGGATCAGCCGCTATCCCTCGACAGGTGGGAATCTACTGCTCAAAAACGGAACGGTCATTACGGTTACCGGAAAGACACTCCCGCATGCATCAGTCCTGGTGAAAAATGGAAAGATCATCGCCATCGGAGCTGACTTGAAAGCACCTGCGGGAACGACGGAGATCGACGTTACCGGGATGTATGTGATGCCGGGGATTATTGATACGCACAGTCACATCATGATTACTGAGGGGATCAACGAATATTCTCAGTCCATCGTTCCAGAAGTTCGCGTGCGAGATGTCGTCAACACCGCTGATCCTTCTGAGTACCGGGCCTTAGCTGGTGGAGTGACGGCAGCACGACTGTTCCACGGATCAGCGAATGTCATCGGCGGTCAGGATGCAGTGGTCAAGCTGAAACACGGCAAGACGGCTCGGGAACATATCCTGCATGATGCCCCTCAGGGAGTGAAATTCGCGTTGGGAGAGAATGTGAAGTATCGGACATCACGTTTTCCCAATACCCGGATGGGAGTGGAAGCAACGCTGCAACGGGCGTTTCTGGAAGCCGTCGATTACCGCCGACAATGGCAGCAGTATCAGCGTGCGAAACAGGCCAATCCGAAACTGAAACAACTGCCTCCCCGCCGGGATCTGCGGCTTGAAGCTTTGGCGGATATCGTCAATCACGAAAAATTCATCCACTCACACTGTTATCGGGCCGATGAAATCCTGATGCTGCTCCGTGTCGCCTCTAATCTCGGTATCCGGGTCTGGTCGCTGCAGCATGTGCTGGAAGGGTATAAAATCGCACCGGAGATTCTGGCCCACGGAGCCAGTTGCAGTACGTTTTCCGACTGGTGGGCCTACAAAGTAGAAGCCTTTGATGCAGTACCGCATAATGCGGCACTGCTGAATGAGGCGGGGATCAATACTGTAATCAAGAGTGATGACTGGGAACTGATCCGTCATCTGTACGTCGAAGCAGCGAAGACGGTTCGCTATGGAAATATGTCATTCAACGATGCCCTGCGGACGATCACGATCAATCCAGCCCGGGAACTGGGACTGGACCAGCAGATCGGATCGATCGAGATCGGCAAGGATGGCGATTTCGCTGTTTTCAACGGACATCCCCTGAATGCTTATACCCGCTGCGAGATGACTATTATCGAGGGGGAAGTTTACTTCGATCGTAAACAGCAGCCGACGGCCATGTCCAAGGCAGCGGAAAAACGGTCCGAGCATTCCCGGACTGTGATTGTGGAACGGGATGAGGAACCACTGAAATTACCGTCGGCTGAGGTGAGGGAATTTGCAATTGTGGGGGCGACACTGCACCCTATTGATCGCGAGATGATTCCGTCGGGAACCCTGATTGTCCGAAATCAGAAGATTAAATATGTGGGGCCGTCAACAACGCTGTTTAAAAATCTTCCGGTCATTGATGCCAAGGGACTTCATGTTTATCCGGGCATGATTGATACCGGGACCACGCTGGGGCTGACCGAAATCGACAAAGTCAGAGAGACCCGTGATTATGCCGAGAGTGGCGATCTGCAACCGGATCTGCGCACCGGTGTAGCGGTCAATCCGGATTCTGAACTCTTCCCGGTCGCCCGGGCGGGGGGAATTACCACTGTCCTGGTTTGCCCGCATTCCGGGCTGATTGCCGGACAGACTTCGATCGTCCAGACAGCCGGCTGGACCGCTCCCGAAATGGTCATGCAGTTGGAAGCGGGGCTGCAGATCAACTGGTCTACCAAACAGGAGCGACAGGATGAGCTCAAAGACTTTGTGAAACAGGCACGCCTGTATCAGAAACTGAAATCACAGACCCAAACTGATGCGTCGCGGCGTCCTGTGACTGACCCACGGTATGAAGCGCTGCTGCCTTATCTGGATGGTAAGAAACCGGTTATTATCGAGGCCAATTCGCGCGAAGCGATAGCCGGAGCGTTACTCTTCGCGGACGAAGAAAAACTGAAAATCATAATTTCTGGTGGTGCTGATGCCTGGAAACTGACCAAAGAACTGAAGGCGAGAAAGGTACCAGTCATTGTGGGACCGGTGATGCACCGACCTGAGGAAGATTATGACCCCTTTGATGCCCCCTATACCAATCCAGCCCATCTGTATGAGGCCGGCGTTCCATTCTGCATTCGGTCGCACAGTGCCTGGAATTCACGGAATACTCCGTTTGAAGCTGCGATGGCGGTCGCTTATGGACTACCGGAACAGGCCGCGATTCGCTCGGTGACCCTTTCTGCAGCGGAAGTACTGGGGATCGAGGATCAGGTTGGCTCTTTGACCAAAGGCAAACTGGCGAATCTGATAATCACTGACGGTTCGCCTTTGCAGCAGACGTCACACATCAAGGCAGTCTGTGTTGGTGGTACTCTTATGCCACCTGCAAGTAAACAGACCCGGTTGTACGACCGTTATCGCCAGCGTCTGCAGGAGTTCCAGAAATCGTCAGGAGATAAAGCGGCTCCCATGCCCCTGGAAACTCAGAAAGCAGAACCCGCGAAGAAACCGGCGAATACGAAATAAATGCCGATCAGCGTAATAGGCTGCCACCCACCTGTTCAATTTTAAGCACATGCATGGTGCGGCTGTAACGGTCCGGATTCTGTTTGAACTCTTCACGTGATTCCAGATCGACAAACAGGTACAGGTTATGATCGTAATAGGCACCGTATTTGGTGTCGCCGGGGATGGCGCGATCCTGTTTGTTTAGAATCACGGGGTCACAGCCCAGTAATTGAGGGGCATAACGTCCCGGATCGGCTTTGAAGATTTCCAGCTCGGTTCGACTTGCCATTTGATAGGTAATCCCCTGGTAAGGCCAGCTGAACTCTTCCTGTCCTTTTTTCCATTTGCGATCCCGGGTCAGCGCGATCGGGCTGTAACCTTCCAGGCCGATTCTTTCAGGATTTGTAGCGACGTATGTTTTGTTAGTTTCCTGCGGTTCCGGTTCTGTTTCAGGTTCCACCTGCTGCTGTTCTGCCTGTCGCTTGCGTTCCATCAGTTCCTGTTTGCTCTTCTGGGCCAGGTAAACGCGACGATCTTTTTCGTAACGGGAAGCACCACGTCCCAGAAAACTCAGGTATACATTCTGGTTCTGAAAGCCATCGGTGCGGGTGATAATCGTTCCGGTGGGAGTCAACAGGATATCACTGGGTAGAGAGCGGACGTTAAAGCGATCGACGAGATGGCGATGCTGATCACTGTCGATTTTAACACCAATCACGCGTTTACCGAACAGATTCTTGACGGCGGCGGTTCGTAAAACGGTCTGATCCATCTGATGACAGGGACCACACCAGGAAGCGTGGAAATGCAGCAGCAGCGGCATGTCTTTTTCCTGGGCCTGTTTCAGAGCGGCGTCAAAGTCATGCAGCCAGTCACCGGCTGAGGTCTGACTGACCGATATCACGAGCAGAGAGAACGTGACTGTTAAGATCGACAAAAACTGTCTGTTTAATCTGACGCTGGTGAATCGCATGTAAGTGCCCCCACAAATCTTCCCGTATTCCTGTGCCTTTAGTGTGCGCAGTGAAGCGGATATCAGGTTCGTTCGAGTTCTGATAACTTCATTTTTATCGGTTGGTTGAGGGGTGGTTGTTCTGAAGTATTACTCAGTTATTCAATCAGGAGGGAAGGAACCGCGAAAAACGGGGGATCATGACGGATAAGTTTGATTGATCACAGGCAAACTTCGACCAGTTTGACTAACCGGCCCCGAGATAGAGTGAGTGTAGCACCCTGGTTTATTCTGAGAGACAGGGGGTCGTAAAGGAGAGAAAATTTTCCAGGAGTGCCAGGCCACATTCGGTCAAAATTGACTCAGGATGAAACTGAACCCCGAAGAGCGGCGCTGATTGATGTTCGATCGCCATGGGGATGCCCTCAGCAGTGCGAGCCGTGATCAACAGCTCAGCGGGTAAGGTCGCCTCATCAATGATCAGTGAGTGATAGCGAGTGGCGGGGAATGGATTAGGCAGACTGGATAAAAGTCTGGAACTTTGATGATGAATCAGGGAAGTCTGTCCGTGAACGGGTTCCGGTGCCCTGATGATCTGTCCCCCCAGGCTGGCAGCGATCGACTGATGCCCCAGGCAGACTCCCAGAATGGGGACCTGATTCATGAAATGACGAACCAGATCCTGGCTGATTCCTGCTTCCTCCGGGGTACAGGGGCCGGGGGAGAGGACGATCGCTGATGGAGCCAGGTCAGTGGCCTCTGCGAGGGTGATCTGGTCATTGCGCACCACAGATGTCTCTTGTCCCAGCTCTTCGAAGTAGCGGGACAGGTTGAAGACAAAACTGTCGTAGTTATCAATAATCAGGATCATCGGTCTGGTTTCAATGAGTGCGAATTATGTTTCTAAAGCAGCGATCATGCCGGCTGCTTTGTGCAGTGTTTCTTCGTATTCCAGGCGCGGCTGGCTCTGGGCAACAATTCCCCCGCCGACGGGAAATTGAATCCAGCCTTTTCTCACCGTGAACGTGCGAATCAGAATGTTGCTGTCAAACTCTCCGTTTAATCCGGCATAGAACAGACTGCCACAGTAGGGACCGCGGACCGTGGGCTCCAACTCGGCAATGATCTCCATGGCACGCACTTTGGGAGCACCCGTGATAGAGCCACCCGGGAAGGACGAAGACAAAAGATCCCAGACGGTATGTTCCGGCCTGAGGTTTCCGCGGACTTCGGAGACGAGGTGCTGGACGGTTTCGTAGGTCTCCACTTCGCACAGATGAGGAACGCGGATCGACCCCGGTTCACAGACTCGAGACAGATCATTGCGCAGCAGGTCCACGATCATCACATTTTCCGCCTGATCCTTCTTGCTTTCGCGCAACTCATCGCGCGTCAGCAAATCTGCTTCGGGTACTGTCTTGCGGCGGCGGGTTCCCTTGATCGGGCGGGTTTCCACTTCACTTCCCGAGACATTCAGAAACCGTTCCGGAGACGCGCTGAGCACTGCCCAGTCATCCCAGGCGAAGTAACCTGCGAAAGGGGCCGGATTGCGGGAACGTAGATTCAGATAAAGCTCTGCTGGCGACATGGTAACCGGGCTGAGCAGGCGTTGGGAAAAGTTTGCCTGAAAAATATCACCCGCGTAAATATATTCTATGATTCGTTCAATCTGGCGGAGAAACTGATCTTTGCTGAAATTGCTGAGAATCCCTGGAAGGCCCTCGACCGCATGAGACGCAGAGAGTGCGCTGAGATCTAATTGTTTTTCTAAAGGCGACTGTAGAACGACAGAACTGCGTTGCTGGGGTACACCTGATTCAATTCGCTGTTTGATTGCGCAGAGTCGCTGAGCAGCCAGGTCTGTGCTCTGTGATTCGAGGCTGGAGTCAAAACCGTGCACGATCAGCCAGGCACGGTGCTGCTGATGATCCCAGGTAATCACCCAGTCATAAAAACCGACCGCCAGATCGGGCAATCCAAATTCATCGTGGGGAGCCCGGGGAAACTCTTCCCAACTGCGTCCCAACTCGTAGGAAAGCAGTCCTGCAAATCCTCCCTGGAATGGGGGAAGTTCTGGCAGCGAGGGTCTCTGCAGACGCTGATGCAATTGCCGGATCGCCTCGAAGGGATCCGTCCCGAACTGAGCCTGTTGAATCTGAAAGCGTTTCAACGGGTTAAACATCAGGTAGGAGTAGCGTCCTAGAGATTCGGCGTGACGGGCACTGTCCAGAACGAGCAGTCCCTCTTCGCCGGCAAATGTTTGCAGCAGCTGTTCCAGGTCCGGGCATGGGACGAGTTCCTCGACGAGCGGCAACGGGCTCGTTTCACCGGTCCCCTGCTCCGGGGAACAATATGAGAGATCCTGAGATACATGACCGGACATAACTGAACAATTTCAAACTAATAACGCTGTGAGAGTCGCTGGGAAAATGCTGGCAGAGCCCTCAGTATATCAGGAGCAGACGAGTTAAGGAATCATCAGCGGGGACCGCATTGAGGACCTTTTCCCTCTTCGCGCCGGCGTTCCTGGGCACTGATTTCCTCCTGAGTCAGAAAACCCCAGTTTAACGGCTGGTCCTGCTGGTACTGTTTTCCCAAGGTAAGTGCTGTCAGAGCTTTACACATCTCATAACCCAGATAAAACGCATGTGAGGCATCGACCGTTTTGGATGCTGCTGCCTGAAACTGATCAAACAGTTCGTAGGGATCCGTGCCCTTCCAGTATCCATCCCGGTTCATGACATGGAGTTCATTCCCCTCTGCAAAAATGCGATAATTGGGATCGCGAATCTGATTGGCCAGATTCTGTAACGCCTCGGTGCCCAGCTGTTTCAGTTTGGGATCCCGCAGCATCACCAGTTGATAGTGGATATGCTTCGGGAGTGATTTGTTGTCGATGGCGTATTTGACCAGTCGGCGGGCATGATCAAATTCCGCAACCGCGGTTCGCGCCCAGTTGATCACTTCGGTCGCCAGGACGCTTTTGATGCGTAATTCCTGACAGATCGCCGCCAGGATCAGGTTCATGCCTGCGGTATCGACTTCGGTCAGTTCTGTTAGATTGCCGATCCCCATCATGATTTCAAAATCAGGGAATTCCCTGCGCGCCCGGTAATAGCGTTCCAGCGAGGTCGCAAAGCCGTAGCCGATCGGTTCCAGAATCGGATCGACGCGAAACGGTGTGTTGGACTGCAGTAATCGATCCACAATTCTGCAGAGCGAATCAAAATCCTCGGGTAGATCCGGAATCGCGACCACTTCCACACCCAGTCTGGAAACCCAGTCGAGATTGGTGTGGTTGCAGCTCAAGATGAGTTCGGCACCATTGCTGACAGCGGCTTCCACTTCCGCCCGGTCGAAGCTGTCAATGGAAACCCGGTGGCCTGCCTCAACCAGCATCCGTACGACCTCTCCGGTCCGGCTCCAGCTTTCTCCGGGAATGCAGCCGACATCGATCAGGTCGGCTCCGCTGTCACGATAACGTTCTGCCAGTCTGAGAATTTCCTCATCGGATAACAGCGGCGCATGGTTGATCTCTGCCAGGATTTCGATATCAAATCGGGAGAGATCCCGCGGAGGACGACCTGCCTGTCCAAAATATTCAGGGAGATCAAAATGATCTTTGGGGCCTCTCTGAAACGGGATGCCGAAATGATCGGTCAGAACCTGCAGATCCCCTTTGCACATACCGGGAAGCATCACCCAGTCGATTCCCGCTGGAACCTGAAGGCGACGCTGGATCAACGGAACGTGCAGTAAAGCGGCGACCTGCACGTTCAAAACAGCGACTTCATACTCGAATCCCACCTGGGGAGCGAGTTTTTCCAGGATTTCACGCAGCGAAAATTCGGCCAGTCTGCCGGTGACGAACAGAATTCGTTCCTGTTGCCCGGATGTATTATTTTTGTTCAAGCGTCCGGTCTCTCCTAGTGAACCCACTTTTTCGGAAATCCGTCGAGAGCCGAATCCTCAGCAGGTTGCCAGAGCACGGTTTCTTCAATTTTTTCCGCGAGGCTGATGTCCTTACCTGTTATGGCACGTACCTTGTGGGTCTGCAACTTGACCGTAACTGCAGCATACCCCACGCTCAAATCCGGGTGGTGATTCCCTGCTTCGGCCAGATAGCCGATTGTGTTGACCAGCATCAGGGTATGAGGCCAGCCGGGCGTTGCGTATTTTCGCCGTATCCATCCATCACGCAGTTCCCAGTGGGAGTAAGTGTTCAGAAATTCCTGGATCTGCTCTTCCGTTAAAGCCTGATCTTCTGTCATCGTGGTACCTCTTTTCTGAGCAATGAGTTCTGGGAATTCTGTGAAATCGACCTGTGATCCAGTCGATACTGACAATAGTCCTACTGTAATGCATCGGCGGGACGAATTAAACTAGAGGCCATCGTTCATTTTCACAACATTGTTAAGAATACGCGTGAATTCGAATTGAACTAACTCTAAGATTCATAAGCTTTAAACGCAAAAAAGAGACTACACATTGCGTTTCTGGCAGTGTAGAATAGAGCTAACGGGATTCGCCAGGCTCACCTTCAATGGCGGCCCCTTCCCTCCCAAATATTCCCACCGCGTTTTACTGAGAAAGAGCTGAGAAATGAAGCGACTTCGGATTAGCAGTGATTCTCCTGTGAAGTCTCATCTGATTCCCAAAGCTTTCTACCTGGCAGCCTGTGTCTATCTGGGTTTTGCTGCGTCTGTTGAGGCGAACGCTTCCAGTACTAAAAAACTCCCCGCAGAACAGGTTGAATTTTTTGAGAAAGAAATTCGTCCGGTTCTGGTCAAACGCTGCTATGCCTGTCATGGTGCTAAAAAACAGGAAGCCAGTCTGCGGCTGGATTCACACGCGTGGATGATGAAAGGCAGCGATACCGGTGCCGCGGTTGTGCCGGGGGATCCGCTGAAGAGCCGGATCATTCAGGTGATTCAGTATCATGATGATGACAGTCAGATGCCCCCCAGTGGAAAAATGCCCCCCCAGGAGATTGCGGCCCTGACCCGCTGGGTCAAAATGGGAACCCCCTGGCCTTATTCTGAAAAAGATGCGAAGGCAGTTCCAACCAATGGGGCCTACGATTATGAAACACTTTCCCGCAGTCACTGGGCGTTTCAACCCATTACAAAGCCTGCTGTCCCTCCCATTAAAGATCAGCAACAGGCCGTTTCCCCCGTCGATTACTTTGTGATTGCCAAACTGGAAGAAAAAGGCCTGTCACTCTCACCCGCTGTGGATAAGCGAAAGCTGATTCGTCGTGCCTCCATTGATTTAACGGGTCTGCCACCCACTTACGAGGAAGTCGAAGCGTTTGCCAACAATACGGATCCCCAGGCATATGAAAAACTGATTGATCGTCTGCTGGCTTCACCTGCATACGGCGAGCGCTGGGGTAGACACTGGCTGGATGTGGCCCGCTATGCGGATACCAAGGGGTACGTGTTTACTTCCGAACGACGTTATCCGTATTCCTACACATATCGTGATTATGTGATTCGAGCTTTCAATGAAGACCTCCCTTTTAATCAGTTTATTCTCGAACAGCTGGCGGCCGATCAGCTGGACCGGAAAGGGGATGATCGTTCGCTGGCCGCCCTTGGTTTTCTGACGGTGGGACGCCGTTACCGAGGGAACATTCACGATATCACTGATGACCGGATCGACCTGGTTTCGCGGGGCCTTTTGGGCTTAACCGCTTCCTGTGCCCGTTGTCATGATCACAAATTCGACCCGGTGCCGACGAAAGACTACTACTCGTTATACAGCGTGTTTGTCAGCAGCTATGAGCCTGAGGAAAAAGATCTGCCGCTTATTGGAAAACCCAAGTCCGACAAAGCGTACGAGAAATATCAGGAAGAACGGGCCAAACGTCAGCAGAAAGTGGATGACTATATTCACGCCGAAGCGGACAAGTTCCGCGCGAACGCCCGTCTGACAGTGGGCGAAGTGTTGCAGGCGGTTGCCGAGAAACAGAACCTGGCTCAGGGCGATGAAAAGCCCCAGTATGCGAAGGAAGCCCCTCATCGGCGGTATGTCGATCTCTGGCGGGCTTTTCTGGCGAAAAATGCGAAGACTCAGCGGTCGGTCTTTGCCCCCTGGTCTGAATTTGCCGGACTGAAAAAACAGCAGGGGGATTTCGCCCGACAGGCCTCTGAAATCATTCAGAAGCTGGCAAAGCAGGAAGCCGAAACCGACCCGAACAAACGGATCAACCGCCTGGTAATCCACGCCTTGAAAAACAATCCACCCGAATCCATGTACGATGTCTGCCGGGTCTATGGCGACGTATTTAAAGAAGTGGAACAGGCCTGGTTAAAGGCCATTGCGGATGCTGCCAAAACCAAAAAAACGGCACCAGAGAAACTGGACGACCCGGCTGCCGAAGAATTGCGTCAGATTTTGTACCATCCGGAAACACCGACTGCCAGCAGTGATGCTGAGGTTCAGAATATGTTCAATCGGGCACAGCGGAATCGAATTCGTCAGTTGGAAAAAGAGCTGGCGACTCTCGATGTGACCTCTCCCGGAGCACCGCCGCGTGCGATGGTGATGCTTGATAAAGACAAGCCGGTAACATCGTTCGTACATTTGCGGGGAAACCCGGGACGGCGTGGCGACAAAGCCCCACGGCAGTTTTTCCGAATTCTGGCGGGGGAAGATCGTCAACCTTTCCAGCAGGGGAGCGGTCGCCTGGAACTGGCACAGTCAATTGCCTCGCGTGACAATCCCCTCACGGCCCGGGTGTTCGTCAATCGTGTCTGGCTGCATCACTTTGGTGAAGGCCTGGTCCGTACGCCGAGTGACTTCGGGGTGCGCAGTGATCCGCCATCGCATCCGGAGCTGCTGGATTATCTGGCTTCGCGGTTCATGGATGAAGGCTGGTCAGTTAAGTCACTGCACAAGCTGATCATGTTATCTGCGACTTACCAGCAGGGGGCACAGGAGAATCCAGAGGCGATTCTGGTCGATTCCGATAACCGCCTGTTGTGGAAACATGTTCCCCGTCGTCTGGGATTTGAGGCAATGCGGGATTCGATTCTGTTCGTCTCCGGGCAGTTGTCGGATGATCGTGAAGGACGCGGATTTGTGATCGACAAGATGCCGACAGACCCCCGACGAACGGTATACAGCTTTATTGATCGAAATAATTTGCCCAACGTGTTCCGCACCTTCGATTTTGCCAATGTCGAATCCAGCACGGCCGAGCGACCATACACGACCGTTCCCCAACAGGCCCTGTTTGCAATGAACAGCCCGTTATTGCTGGAGCAGTCAGCGTTGCTCGTGAAAGATCTGGATCTGGAAAAAATCAATGCTGAAAAAGGGATGGATGAGGCGATTACGCGGCTGTATCAGCGTGTATTGGCCCGCAATCCTGTAAAGGAAGAGATTGAGCTGGGGAAACAGTTCCTGCAGCATCACCGGGACCAGATTAAATCGCCAGCACGGATGAGTGGCTGGGAAAAATACGCCCAGGTGCTGTGTACGTCAAATGAATTCATGTTCGTAGACTGAAATACAAGTTTAAAGATTGAATATATCATCAGGAGCCTGTTCTCATGGCTGAATCAGACCGACATTTCAACTGTGACCCGATTTTTACGCGGCGACAGATGTTACAGCGCTGCGGTACCGGACTGGGGTCGCTGGGGTTGGCCTCGCTCATGGCATCAGAGGGGATGCTCAATACAGCCGCGGGGGCATCTTCCGTCAGCACCGAATCGCCGATGGCTCCCAAAACTTCGCATTTTCCGGGCAAAGCCAAGCATGTCATTCATATCTTTCTGAATGGTGGTGCTTCGCAGGTCGATACGTTTGACCCCAAACCGGCATTGGCCAAATATGCAGGAAAAATGCTGCCGACCAAGAATCTGCGTACGGAACGCAAAACAGGTGCCTCCCTGCCCTCTCCCTTTAAATTCAAGAAGTATGGGGAGAGTGGTCTGGAAGTCAGTGAGCTGTTTTCGGAACTGGGCGAATGTGTCGATGATATCGCGTTCGTACGATCCATGTATACCAACGTGCCCAACCACGAACCTTCATTGATGATGATGAACTGTGGGGACCTGATCCAGCCGCGTCCAAGTATGGGAGCCTGGGTGACCTATGGCCTGGGGACTGAAAATCAGAACCTGCCCGGTTTCGTGGTGATGTGTCCGGGAGGCTATCCCATCACGGAGTCCGCCAACTGGCGTTCTGCCTTCTTACCGGGGGCCTACCAGGGAACACACATCGATACCAAGCATACGGATATCGAGAAACTGATCAGCAATATTAAAAACAAGAAACAGTCATTGCCCGAACAGCGTCGCCAGCTTGACCTGCTGCAGGCATTGAACCGTCGTCATCAGGAAGCTCGGGTTCAGGAGTCAGCTCTGGAGTCCCGGATTCAATCCTTCGAACTGGCTTACAGGATGCAGATGCAGGCATCTGATGTGTTTGATATCAATCAGGAACCGCAACACATCCATGAAATGTATGGTCCTGGTGTGCATGCCCGTCAGCTGATGATCGCTCGCCGACTGGTGGAACGGGGAGTCCGTTATGTACAACTCTGGCACGGCGCCGGACAACCCTGGGATAACCATGATGAAATTGAAAAGAACCACCGGCGTCTGGCGGCAGAATGTTCCCGGGGAATTGCTGCTTTATTAAAAGACCTGAAACAGCGCGGCCTGCTGCAGGATACGATCATCATGTGCGGTGGTGAATTTGGACGGACCCCGGTGGTCGAACTGCCGACTCCCGGTGCCAATGCCGGAAAAATGAATGGTCGGGACCACAATAACCACGGGTTTACGGTCTGGCTGGCCGGCGGTGGCGTCAAAGGGGGCCAGGCATACGGGGCGACTGATGAATTCGGTTTCGCTGCCGTGGAAAACAAGGTCCACGTTCATGACCTGCATGCGACAGTCCTGAAGCTCCTGGGGTTTGATCATGAGCGGTTGACCTACCGTTTTGCAGGACGTGATTTTAGATTGACTGATGTTCACGGAAATGTGGTAGAAGATCTGATTGCCTGATTCTGGTCTTCAGCGTTTTTTCTTTCGAAGTCCAGTTAAAACGTTTCTACTATTAGTGGACAAAGAAATCCCCTGCTTTCGTTGAATCTCCAATTTGTGTGCTTGACCTGATGTCAAAAAAAAGGAACCATTGTTCTGAACATTAGGATCTACAGGGATGGAATCGCATCAATGGCGGCAGCAACACAATCTGCGAGGCGGAAGAGGGGAATTGCGTGGCAGGTGACAATGAGCGCATCAAACAGACTCTGGAGCTACTGGGGACGGGTCTCTATCCTGTGATTGAACAGGAAATGAAGACCGTTTACCAGGATACCTGGATTGATCGTGCTAAAGAGAGCTTCCGTAATTCTCCCCTGACCTCTCAACCTGAAGGTGATGCCATCCGCTGGGATGCCCATTCTACGCTCCTGATATTATGGGATCATTGGAACAGCGTATTTCGAAATCGCTTCACCCCGCTGGAACGCAGTTTTGTGGGGGAGTTGAGAGAGTACCGCAACCGCTGGGCCCATCAGAGCCAGATCAATACCGATGATACGCTGCGTATTCTGGATACCGCAGCCCGTTTGCTCTCTGCCGCCGGTGCGAAGAAAGAGGCACAGCAACTCCAGAAAGAACGTGATCAGTTGCTGTACCAGATCCTGCAATACCAGGAACAGGTGATTGTCGATTCTCCCGATAACCGTCGTGAACGTCTGCGGGATGCGATCGTGTTTCTGATTTGCGGGATCGCGATCGATCTGGGAATTTTCTTTTCCTACGGCACTGGAATCCTGGCGATTCTGTTTGCTGTCTTTGTTGCAGCTGTGTTCGCCTTCCTGGCCTACCAGCGTTGGGTCACACCTGATAAGCCTTCTTACGGTGCTCATGAATGTACGAACTGTGGCAAGATCATCTATGGAGAATCGTGCCCTTACTGCAGCGAAACAACCGTGAACGAATAAGCGTCTGGCTCAATCCAGCCATTCATCTTCCGGATCAAATTTCGGAAAGACGATGTTAATGATTTTCATTGTGCCGATTGCTCTGTGACGGACACCAGGAGGGATGACGATCGACATGCCGGCATGCACGGGGATGATTTCATCGTCCAACTGCATTCGGGCGTCTGCACCGCATTCGAGGAAGTAATAGGTTTCCGTCAGTTTGCGATGATAGTGCAGTTCAGCCGTCTCTGAGATCTCGGTGACGTGCAGCGTTCCGGGGAATTCCTCCACATCAGCAAATGCGCGTCGCGCGGTCCCACAGGGGCAGGATGTCCCTTCGATCTGGGCAAAATCAGCAACGTGATATTTTTTTTGTGTTGATTCCTGCATCTTTGCTTTTCCTGTGGGTGTTCCAAAACGGATGAGATTTGATCAATACATTAACAGTATAGCAGGCATCACCGGCGAACAAAATCCTCATGATGTTTTATTGATTTCATCCAGCAGGACTCTCAAGAACGGTTCGACATCAGTGACCAGCCCGACTGTCTGAAACGTACCCCGATCTGCCAGTTTGGTGACGGTCGCCGGATTAATATCAACGCAGACCACTCTGACGCTGGCTGGTAACAAATTTCCGACGGCAATCGAGTGCAGGGTCGTTGCGATCATCAGGCAGAAGGAAACGCCTTCGACCATTTCACGCATTTTCCGTTGCGCGACGACCGTGTCTGTGATCACGTCTGGTAATGGTCCGTCATCGCGGATGCTGCCTGCCAGTAAAAAGGGGACCTGATTTTTCACACATTCATACATGATCCCCGAAGTCAGGACCCCCTGTTCGACTGCATTCTGAATGCTGCCCAGGCGACGGATCCGGTTAATCGAACGCAAATGGTGCTCGTGCCCCTCTTCACTGGAGCCGCCATGTTCCATCGAAATTCCCAGGCTGGTTCCATAAAAAGATTCTTCAATGTCATGCGTCGCCAGGGCGTTTCCGGCGAACAGCAGATTCACGTATCCTTCTTTGATCAGTTGACTGAAATAGTCTCTGCTGCCGGTATGCACGACAGCCGGGCCTGCCACCACCAGGATCTTGCCTGATCCCTGTCTGGCGCGGCGCATTTCAGCAGCAATCTCACGGACTGTAACTCCTTTAGGTTTTTCGCTGGAGACCGTACTGTTCATGAAGGAAAAACCAGCCACATCCGGAGTGCCTCTCTCAATGGGGAAGACACGGGTTCCTCGACTGCCGAGCACGACCAGTTCTCCCTGATGCACATCGGCCATGGGCAGGCAGTGGGCGGTCTTGAGATCGGCACTGACAACGATGCCGCAGTCCATTTCCTGGAGCGAGACGGGAATCCAGTTGCCGTCGACCCGAATCTCGGTCTTCTGGTTTGTTGTGCAGTAGAACCCTTCGGGAAATGCCCCGTCCATGTCTGCCGGTGCCAGCAGGCAATCGTGCTGTTCGAGGGGAACGGCACCATGCTGGGCGATCTGTGTCAGGATGGTCTGCAGCGTCTCCTCATCGGGAGCTGAGACTTTGATTTGTGCCCGGCTGCTGTCTGAGCGGGAATGGCCAATTGAGATTTCGTCAATGGCGAAATCGCCTCCGAGGACGGTAATCTCATCCAGGATCTTCGGCAGCAGCAGGCTGTCGATAATGTGCCCCTGTAACTCGATTTCTTCACTGACTCCTGCAGCAGTCTCTTCCTGGGGATCAACGGGGCCTTTGGTTTTATCGTCCATTTATGACTCGCCTTTCTGATTCCGCCCTGTGATAGGGCGGAAAAAGGTTGACTGACATCTGAATCGTGATGATCTCTTACTCTTATTTTACGTGATTCAGAGGAAAAACATACACTCAAAATATTGTTTGGACCCTTGACTATCATATTAATTGCCGACTTTTTAAGATTTTGCAGACAGATGGGAATGTATCACCACGGGAAGCTAAGGGAGCAGGAGTTTGCATTTTATGTTGATGGCTGTTGAGCCGCTCGAAATCTTGAAGATGATCATTGGAATAACCCCCCCTGCTTCCATTCTCGTCAGCGTATTCCTGATTCTTCTGGGCATGCTCAGTATCACCAAGGGGGGAGATTATTTCACCGACAGTGCTGTCGAGATCGCTCGGTTGACCCGGATCCCCCCCGTCATCATCGGGGCCACAATTGTCAGCATGTCGACGACATTTCCGGAATTGATGGTCTCGGTGACGAGTACTCTTTCTGGTAAAGGGGATCTGGCAGTGGGGAATGCACTGGGATCCTGCTTATGTAATATCGGTCTGATAATTGGTTCCTGTGCACTGTTGAAAGGCTTTCTGTCCTGGAAACGGAATACGGAAAGCGGGATTCCCGTATCCCGGTTTACGATTGTGGGCCCCGGTTTTTTCATGCTCTTCTCCGGTGTGCTGGTCTGGTTGTTCAGCCTGTTTTCAACTGGAGGTGCGACAACGCAGGCTGGTGTTCCGGCAGAGTATGCGATCGCCCGCTGGCAGGCAGGAATCCTGGTCTGCATTCTGGTGGCATATATCATCTTCACTTTGCGGGTGGCGATTGCTTCACGACACGATTTCGGCGAAGAGCAGGAAGAGCCACCCCAGGTAGACAATCTGTTTACTTACAGTTTCAAACTGGCGCTGATTTTTCTGGGCGGGGCGGCACTGGTTGTGCTGGGAAGCAAGCTGCTGGTGACCAACGCCGTTCAGGTGGCCCGTTATTTTGAAGTTTCCGAACTGTTGATCGGGTTGACCATTCTCGCCGTCGGCACCTCTCTTCCGGAATTCACCATCTCGGTACTCTCGATCATCAAAGGACATGGTGCTCTGGGGACAGGAAATATCATTGGTGCGAATGTCTTGAACATCAACATGGTGATTGCGACATGTGCCCTGATTCATCCCCTGCCCATTCAGCGTCAGACGGTGTTATTCGATGGCCCTGTCGTGATTCTGTTAATGGTGGCCATGCTGGGGCTCTCCTGGAAACGCAAAGCGATTTCGACAGCCAGTGGGTTTGTGCTGTTGCTGATTTACCTGGTGTATCTGTTGTTAGCGACATTCTGGTTCAGCGGGTAACAGTCTTTAGCATGATACAGTCTTGATTCAATGTGTCTGGAATGAATATCATATCTGTTCTGCATTTGTCTCTTTGAGCTGAAGGTTCTGGCATTCTGATCAGGTCCTGCTCAAGGAATGTAACCTGTTTCATCCTGTTTCCCGATTATGTAATGTTCCCGGTATGGTCAGAATTGGAATAATAGGGCTTGGCCCGTATTGGGAGCAGCGCTATGAACCTGTACTGCGGATGATGGATCAGCGGATCCAGATCAAAGCCGTCTACGATCCGGTGCGCAGTCGGGCCGAACAGGTGTCCTCTCACTGGGATGCTGCAGTGGCTTCCGGGATCGAGGCATTGACGACCCGTTATCCCGTCGATGCTTTCCTGCTGCTCGATTCGGAATGGATGAATCACTTTCCACTCAAGGTGCTCAGCCAGCAGCACCGTCCCGTCTATATCGCTGGTGGCCTTGGAGAAGATCTGGATCTCCTGGAGTCGATTCATAATCGAGCGACCGAACAACTGGTCACTTTAATGCCGGAATTCAGCCGTCGTTATTCCCAGGCGACCAGCCGCTTCTTTGAACTGGTTGTCACGCGGCTGGGTAAGCCGGTTTCAATACATCTGCAAACCTGTCGACCTGCAGCAGATCAACAGGTTGAGATCCCGGGACAGAAGAATGAAACCGATTTCCTGGTCGGCTTAATTGACTGGTGCTGTTATGTGATGCGAACCAAGCCGGTGAAAGTGCATTCGACCTTCCACTCTGATTCGAGCGATCAGTCGGAAGACCACTGGCGGATCAAGATTGAATTTTTACCGGATCCGGTTACCGCAGCGGAGCGTTTTGCGCTGATTGATATCAAGCAACAGCAGCAGTCGACAGATTCCCTCTACCCCAGGCATCAGATTATTTGTCGCAATGGACATGCCGAGTTTCACTCACCTGATGAGATCCACTGGGAAAATGATACAGAATCGATGACAGAGTCACTGAAAAGTGATCGCCAGGAACTGGAGGTCATGCTCGATCACTTTTGTCGACGGGCCGTGGGCGGGATTATTCCGGTTGCGAATATCAGGGATGTCTGTCAGGCGATCCGTCTGGTTCAACTGTCCCGCTACAGCCTGGAATCAGGAACTCCTCAGGACTATCAATCGGACAAAGGGACCGCCTGAATTCACGTCAGCGCCTCTGTTTTCTGTCAAAGCAGCAAAGTGTGCAACCTGCAGGCTATCAGGATTTCTTCTGATTTTTCTGAGCGTGGGGATGTGCTTTTTCGTAAGTTTCACGCAGACGTGCCGTGCTGACATGGGTGTAAATCTGAGTGGTCGTCAGGCTCTTATGTCCCAGTAATTCCTGGACGCTGCGCAGATCCGCCCCCCCGTCCAGCAGATGTGTAGCGAAGCTGTGTCTGAGCGTGTGGGGACTCGTTTTCTTATCAAGCCCGGTCTGCAGCAGATATTTCTCGAGCATACGCCCCACACTGCGCGATGTGAGCCGCGTTTTCAGCCGGTTCAAAAACAGCGCATCCGCATCGGGATGGTTCTGGGATTTGGCTTCCCGTTCTGCAGTCCAGCGCTGCAGGGCTTTGGCAGCATAGCTGCCGATGGGGGCAATGCGTTCCTTACGGCCTTTACCCAGGACGCGGATGATATTCGCATCCTGGTCCCAGTCACTCAGGTTCAGTGACACGAGTTCGGAAACACGCAGACCCGCAGAGTAAAGCGTTTCCAGAATCGCCCTGTCTCTGAGTCCCATTTTCTGATTAGCCGGCGGTGCTTCCAGCAGCGCGCCAATCTGATCGGTGGTTAAAAAATGAGGCAGTTTTCTGCCTGTCCGTGGTGTCCGCAGGGGTTTCGCCGGGTTGGTTTTGGTGAAGCCTTCCCGGCAACAGTAACGGAAAAAGCTGCGCAGGCACGCCAGGCGTCTGGCGATGGTGGTGCGTTCGTACTGGCATTCATGCAGATACGCAACGAATCGTCTCAACTCACTGATGCCGATCTGATCGGGAGACAGCAGTTCGCCTTCGTATTCCGTCAGGTATTCCAGCAGGCTGCCCAGATCTTCGGAATACGATTTCAGCGTCAGCTCTGAAGCATTGCGTTCGATCTCCAGGTAGCGGAGGAAACTGTCAATGGCATCATGCAGCTCGACGGACCGGACAGGTTCTGAAGAAATCATGTGACGTTAGCCGGGATGAGTGTAGTAGAATCTTCTGGACGGCAGATAACGGAGGCAAGGCCCCGATCTCAAGCCGTCTTTCGTAATCTGCCAGTCTGTTGTTCCAATTCCGCTTCCCGTCTGAGCTTTCTGACTTTCTGGCTCATGACTGCTGCATCGTACCAGGTGAAACTCAGTTCTTTATCCGCTGCATACTGGCCCAGGGTCTGTAACATCTGGGAGGAACTGGCATCGTCGTACAGAAACACATAGCGTTCTGAATCTTTAACCAACGCAACGACATTCATTTGCTGTTTCACAGTAGCAGTCCTTTTTTATTCGTCAGAGCACTCAAATCTGAGACTTGATTGGTTGGAAGTGCTCAAGCAACCGCACTCATAAGTATCGGCGGTTCAGAGGTGGGGTTATCGATATTTTCTGACTTTGAAGATCATCTGGCGCTCAGCCTGACCACCATGGAGTGTTAGCATCTCTACAATCATTAAATGCGCTGTAAACCGTATAAAGTCCTCACTCCGGTGCAGGTAGGCTTCCCAGCCACCGCTGCGACGATCACCGCTGACTTCAAGATAGTCCCGCAAATTAGCGACCAGAGCCGCTTCGGAACCATCGAACATCCTCGTATAAGACATGAACGGCTGGCGTGGATCGTAGACCTCGATTTGTGCAGCGCCGTTGGGAGGGCAGAATTCCCCAAACTGCTTCGTGTATGAAGGAGTTGCAGAGGGAGTTGATGCTGGCAGTGGAGCCGTCGTGGGTTGGGGAGTTGCTGTAGGCTGGGGAGCTGGCAGCGTTTTATTGGTGACAGGGAGTGGTGCCGGTGGCTTGGCCTGCAGGGGGACCTGTCCAAAGGGATTGGTCGATTCAGCTCCCTGATTCGCCTGTGTCGAAGCATGCACGACCTGATTTTGATTTTGTGTGTAGGACCAGTTTGCGAGTGTCTCTACCGATTGTCCTCGGAAGACCGGTTCCGCTTTGGGTTCTGGTGCCTGGATACCTGGCGGGCACTCTGCAGAAGCAGATTCCTTATAAGCTTTGAATTTCTCCTTCATCTCCTGCCGGGTATTTTTGCGCTCCAGATGATTGGAATAGCGGATCTCTTTCTTCGTTTCGTGATTGACAATCCGATCCACCTTAAACAGCTGGTTCAGGATCGATTTTTTCTCATGTCGCTCTTCCACCAGCAGCGGTACACCGGGGGTAAATTCCTGGGCGTGCGGCGAGTACCAGGAGACCTGTAAACCAATGCGCGGTGGATAATAGGGGGAATAATCGGTGACGGCTCCAATCACGACCGCATCCACGTCGAGAGCCTTGGCGAGTTTGAGAACATCGTCCGGATTATTCATCTGCAACTGATGTTCTACCATCGCGACTTCTGCGACCCCCACAGGCAGGACCTGAAAGCCGGGGATTTTCTGAAGTTCCGAGTAGTAGGCGAGCGCAAAGCGACGCCCATCGACGTCAGGCTCCTGGCTCAGGTTGAAAAAGGGAACCACAGCTACGGTTTTGAGTCTCGGATTTGGATTGGTCACAGTGGTACGCATAATCACGCACCCTGTCAGGCTCGACAAACCAATCAATAATGTCAAAATACGAGTCAGCACCAGAACGGTTCCCACGGTAGAGTCCAGAAAAAGCGATATCGACTTTATCGGCATAACCGGCAGGGTGACTTCAATAAGAATTATTTTGTTATTCTTCCTATTTTGACAGAAGTCGTATCAAAGGTCATTTTGAAGTAATCTGGCTGGTGAGAATCTGATTTTGCTCCATTTTCACTGCTCTTAATGCCTGTTAAAATAAAGCCCTGTATTGAATTTCTGCCGTTTGAAGCCTGTAAGTGACCATGAATCAAACCTTACCTCCCCAGCCTGAGTCTCGCCCGCCCCTGTGTTATGGGGCTCTCAAATTAGAATCGCGTTATCTGCTCTCCCCACTGGCCGGGTATACAAATTTACCTTTTCGGCGGATCGTCCGTGAGTTAGGTGGCGTGGGTCTGGCGACGACCGATCTGGTCAATGCCCGGGGATTGCTGGAAGGGAGCGAGAAGACACTCCAGTTGATTCAGACCTGTCCGGAAGACTCTCCCTTCGCAGTCCAGATCTTCGGAAGCAATCCAGATTACATGCGGGATGCGGCTCAGCTACTGGAATCACGCAACGTGGATTCGATCGATATCAACATGGGGTGCCCCGTCAACCGAATTGTGAAAGGGGGCGCCGGTGCCAGTATGATGTGTCGGCCCAGTGATACGGTTTCCCTGGTTCAGACAGTCGTGGAAGCAGTCAAGCTACCTGTCACGGTCAAGATGCGTCTGGGCTGGGATGACAGCGATTTATCGGCTCCCTTCTTTGCGCGGGAATTCGAGAAAGTAGGAATCGTCGCTGTGGCCATTCATGGTCGCACGCGCGAACAGGGATTTAAAGGGACCGTGAATCATGACGGGATCAGGCAGGTGGTCGAAGCCGTTGAATCCATTCCGGTGATTGGAAATGGGGATGTAACTTCAATTGCGGATGCAGATCATATGCTGAAGACGACGGGTTGTGCGGGGGTTTCCATTGGTCGGGGGGCACTGGCCAATCCCTGGATCTTCCGGCAACTCGTGCAGTGGGAGCAGACAGGAACCTGTGATCCCCCGGGTAATTTTGATGAGCGGCTCGAACTGCTGCTGCGTCAGTTCCACTATCTGTTAGAGATGACCACTGAATCGCGCGCCATTTCGATGTTTCGGAAAATGGGGCATTGGTATCTGAAGTCGATGCGGGTCAAGCCGGCTTTGCGGCATGAATTTCAATGTGCCCAGAATCTGGCAGATTTTGATCAGGCGATCCGCAGAATTGCAGCTCAGGGGCCGACTTCAGGCTCTCGCACCGGGACGCTGCCGGACATGCACATTCCTGTACCAGGCGGACCGGTCGAACGCTGGTAACAGCAGCTTAAGCGTCGGCGTCGATCTCTTCCATCAGGGAAGGATCGAGTTCGATTCGTAATTTGCTGATTCTGCGCTCATCGGATTCAATCACCTCAATCCGCAGCTGCTGCCAGGTCATCGTCTCTCCCACCTGGGGGACCTTGCCGAACTGAGTGATCACGAAGCCGCCAATCGTGTCGAAGTCCTTGCCCTCCGGCAGTCCGTAGTCATACTGTTCATTCAGATCATCGATATGAACGCGGGCATCAACCTCCACCACGTTCTCTCCGACTTCAAAGACCATCTGCTCTTCTTCTTCGTCGAATTCATCAACGATATCACCGACGATTTCTTCGAGGACATCCTCCATCGTGACCAGGCCTGCCACCCCGCCATATTCGTCGATGACAATCGCCATGTGCACATGCTCTTTCTGCATTGTTTCCAGCAGGGAGTCAATGCCCGTCGTTTCCGGGATGTAAAACGGCGTAAACATCAGGTCCTGGATGGTGAGCTGTTCAGCCGAGTTCAGATTCTGATTTTCTTTCGAATAGTGTTTGAGCAGCTCACGGGCATATAAAATCCCGACGATATCGTCTGTGGATTCTCCGATCACGGGGATACGCGAATGTCCGACATCGATGAATTTAAGCAGTGCCTCGTCCAGCGTGGCATTGACAGAGATATATTCCATATCCATCCGCTGCGTCATGATGGCGCCGACGTCTTCATCCTGCAGTTCCATCACCCGCTGAATCATCTTCCCGGCTTCGGATTCCAGGATTCCGCCCCGGGCCCCTTCTTCTACGACCGAGAGAATTTCTTCACTGATATTCGCTTCACGACCGTTTTTGTTTTCCTCTTTGCCCGCCAGTCGGTGCGAGAATTCATCGATCTTCCACGAGAGCCAGGTCATGGGAGCCAGGAAGAAAGGAACCCAGCGGATGAGGGGCCAGAACAGCTGCAGGAAGCGTTCTCCCGCGATGCGAGACAGGGTCCAGGGAATAGTGGTCAGAACCAGAATCCCCACCACGAGTATCAGCAGCAACTGGGCCGCAAACTGAAGGGTCTCAGCCAGCGAATTGAATTCAGAGGGAAACTGGATGTAGAGCCGCGTCAGGATCATCGAAAGCAGGATGACCCCGGCCAGATAACAGAAATCGGCTGCCAGCAGGACCGTCGGATGCGAACGCAGAATCTCGCTGAATCGATCCGGGACTCCTGCTTCGGTACACAGTGTCTCCAGGCGGCTGCGAGAGAAATCTCTTAATGAAAAACCCAGTAATCCTGAAAACAGGGTTAGAATAATTAAAACAGAAATTGCCAGCGGGACCATATGTCGGGTCAATAACCAAATATCAGGGTAAAATGTCGAAGCTGGAAAACTGCCAGTTCAGTTAGAGTTTAACCAGCAGAAACGCAGAGATAAATCAGTAATTCGAGAATATTCTCATGATATTTCACTCTTCACGTCGGGGAATTTGCAGCTTCCAGTGATCAAAAATCTGTTGTTCCCGTAACCGCATGACTTTCAATTCCTCGTCAGACAGGTCGTCATAACCGCAGAGATGCAGCAGCCCATGGACCACATACAGCAGTAATTCACTCTCTGCGGACCAGTGGTATTGCTCTGCCATGGACATTGCCATGTCTGCTGAGACAATGATTTCCCCTTCGATGGACTTCCCGGCTCCGCGTAATTCCGGATTTTCTGGAGTGTCAGCAGGGTGACATTCCAGCAGGAAACTCAGGACATCGGTGTCATAATCGTGTGAGAGATATTGTCGGTTCAGTTCTCGCATGGTTGGATTATCGACAATTGCCAGGCTGATTTCTGCCTGGGTGACCTGCTCTGTCTGTAACAGATAGCGGGCTGCCTCCTGCAGTTGAGTCTCATCGATCGCGAGTTGGTTTTGAGAATTCTGGATGTCAATCTGGTACTGGTCGGTGGTATTCATTCCGTTGGTGCTACTCAATCAGGCAGAGCGTTCTTCTGGGTATTTGATGCGTCCGTGATAGATCCCGATGAGTGATTTGACGAGGGATTCTTCGACGACATTGATTTCACTTAAAGTGAGCGAGCATTCGTTAAACTGTCCATCCAGCAGACGCTTCATGACCAGCGAGTGGACCAGAGATTTGATCCGTTTGGGCGTAGGGTCACTCAATGTACGGCTGGCACTTTCGACTGCGTCGGCCAGCATCATCACACCTGCCTCTCGCGTCTGTGGTTTGGGGCCGGGATAGCGGAAGGAAGATTCTTCTGCGTCGGTTTTGTGATCGGGGCTCTGGTCGGCCTGTTTCTCTGCTTCGCGGAAGAAATATTCAACCAGTGTGGTACCGTGATGCTGTTCGATGAAGTCGATAATGGGCTGGGGCAGATTATGCTGGCGAGCCAGGTCGACGCCGTCTTTGACATGGCCGATGATAATCAGCGTACTCATCGCGGGCGCCAGATTGTCGTGCAGGCTTTCGCTGCCGACGACCATGTTTTCAATGAAATACTGTGGCTTGAGCATCTTGCCGATATCGTGGTAATAGGCGGCAACCCGCACCAGCAGGCCGTTCGCCCCGATTTTATCTGCCGCCGCTTCACCAATGGTGGCCATCGAGATGGAATGGTTGTAAGTTCCTGGAGCGCGACGAACCAGTTCCTGCAGCAGCGGATGCGAAACATTACTCATTTCCAGCAGGCTGATGTCCGTCACCACACCAAACAGGGATTCGATAAAAGGCAGGCTCCCGGCAACCATGTAACCTGCTGCCAGGCACCACCCTGCCCCTTGCAGACTCTCCCAAAGCACCTGTTGATCCAGGAATCCGTTGGAAAGTTCCTGGCTGTTGATCAGGTTGATTCCCCAGTAAACCAGAAAGTAGGTCAGACCCATGCCGAAGCCGAGCTTGATCAAAGTCGAGCGGGACGAGACTGTCGCCAGCGAAGTGACGGCAACCGAGGAAACACTCATCAAAACCACGAAGTGCCCCAGTGAGCCCCCCGTCGAGAGACAGAGCACCAGAGACAGGGATAACGCCGTCAGGATCGCCATGATCTGATCGTAGACAATGGCAAAGACCATGACCGTCACGACCAGGGGCAGAACTTCTGCCCGCCAGGGATCATAAGAGAGGATGCGTCCCAGAAACACAGTCAGCACAATCACGCTCAGATAGATACTCAAGCGGCTGACAGTCCGGGCGACGGCTTTTTTGTTCCGCAACAGATGATAGCCGTTTAATACCGCCAGCACGACAAACATCAGGAAAATGAACGTGATCCGCACGACCCGTTCATAATAGGGAACCGCTTTTTCTTTTGCCTCATACTCGGCCCGCAACAGAGACAACTGGTTGTCTTCAATTAACTGGCCAGGTTCCACCAGGACCGTTCCCCGCTGAAATGTGTCGTAGACCTCTTCAACTTCCTGCCTCGCCTGTTTTCGTTCTGCCTGGGTGCGGGCAGCATCGTAAACCAGCGTGGTGGGGGCCTGGAAATGAATCCAGTGGGACAGCACCGCCTTCATGGAATCCAGGTCAGGGAATTTGTTCCACTCGGGTTCGAGTACGCCACTTGCAGAGAGCTGGTCAGGCAGCCGGATATCAAAGGTGGAGACATGCTTCGGCTTTAATGGGACCCCCTTTTCATCTTTGCCATTATAAATGATGACGATATCATCACCGGCGCGAATCTGGTGTTTGGTCAGATCATTTTCGTTAACAATTCCATAGATCTTGAGTGGCGATATCAGTTTTTTAAAATCATCGATGATCGCAGTAATTTTTTTATCGTCGCTGGAATCGGGACTGGATACTCGAGATTTCAGTTCCGCAAAGGTCTGCTCAGATTCTTCCGGGAACTGATCCATAAACTGTTCCAGACGACGGGAAGGCGTCAGGCCCAATTCAGCACGGGAATCGCTGTTCAGTTCATCCAGCGATTTGGCATTGGCGATGGCTTTCAGATCCTCTTTCAGAAGTCCGGGGAGTTTATCAATCAGATCAGGGTTCTGGATGAAGTAATACGGAACTTCAGACTCTTTCTGTGTACGTTCCCGGTCGGTTTCGATCGGGTTGGCCATCTTGAAAGAAACACTGGCCAGGATCCCATGAGCAGAGTACGTTCCCAGTCGATAGGGAAACGGCGCTTTCCAGCTCTCGACGGCGACCATCAGAATCAGGATCGTCAGCAGACAGACACTCAGGCGGGAGAGCGTCCCCCGGTTGCTCAGCAATTCGCGCAGCCTCGAACTTAATTTGGACGAATCACGCAAACTGGCAGCAAGTGCCGTTCGGGATCTTTTAGGACCAAAAAAAGCCATGGAAGCAACCTGAGTCGTTCTGGAAGAAAAGTGTGAGTTGAAAAAAAGAGATCAGTGTCAGTGTCCGAGGGTATCCTCATTCTGATAGGCTTTGACGATTTCTCCTACCAGTCGATGGCGTACAATATCTTCATTTTTCAGCTGAGTGACTCCCACGCCTTTAATATTCCGCAGGCGATTGATGGCATCAGTCATCCCACACGAAATATCGGGCGGTAAGTCAATTTGAGAGACATCGCCGGTGACCACAATTTTGGAGCCCATGCCCATGCGGGTCAGGAACATTTTCATCTGGGTCACGGTCGTATTTTGAGCTTCGTCCATGATAATAAAAGTATTGTCCAGGGTCCGGCCCCGCATGAAAGCCAGCGGGACGACCTCGACAATGTCATTTTCCATATAACGGTTGACCTGTTCGTAATCGAGCAGGCTGCCCAGGGCATCCAGCAGTGGCCGTAAAAACGGGTTCACCTTGGCGAGCATGTCCCCTGGAAGAAACCCCAGTTTTTCACCCGCTTCCACTGCAGGCCGCACCAGCACTATTTTTCGAACCTGTTCGGTGCGGAGCGCGTTGATGGCCATCGCGACTGCCAGGAATGTTTTTCCACACCCGGCCGGACCCGTACAGAATACCAGATCGTGTTCCAGGATCGACTTGATGTATTCCGACTGTCCCGGAGTCCGCGGATGTACTTTACGGGACTTCTCGTACAGATCAATTGTAGATGGAGTTGAATCGGGGGTCTGCTTCTGCTCTTTACTGGTCGGATTTCCTCCGAACAGCGCTGTCTGAACCTGCTCGCTTTTCAGCTGGCCGGTTCGCTCGATGATGGCTTTCAATTCGGAAAAGATGCGAAGTGATTTCTGGAGCTGGGAATCATCCCCGATTATTCGCAGTTCGTCGCCACGATGAACAACATTCACACCCAGTGCATCCTGAATTTGTCTGATGTGACAATCATGAGTTCCCAGCAGAACCGGGATCTGATCGGGATCAGAAAAAGATAGAGTGGCTTCTGACATCAGAAATTCTACGAGTGCCTCCTGAGATGAGGAATAAAAGGTTTCAGAGCTTGGAAATAATGACAGGTATTTTTGAATTTCGCTACACTGAAATTGGTGAAAACTTCAATTAAATACGAGACCGGAACGCCACTGAAACACGCCCCGGAGTTGATATTGCTATAAAGTCTACTCCAGCAAACCGGGAAGAGAAAGCAGAGAGTTTTGCATAATCAGGGGTGTTTCTGTAAGTGGCTGTTATTAAACGGATTAAGATGTTGTGAATTTGTTCGGAAACCGCGTTGATTCGACCCTGGGAGACTGGAATTGAGACTTGGCACCCTGGGGGAGAACGGCGTCGATCGGGCGAAATTACCTATTCTTTACAATCGGAAATCTTCCGTTTTCTGTTACCGACCCCTGTCAAGATCTAGCGTTTGGGTAATGCGCCTCAGGCACCCTGCTCAGATGCTGTCGATTGTAATGGTAATGTTCAAGAATTGGGGCGCGCGTGTACGATGAATTTCCCATAGGAAACAGGGCCGATAATGTCAGGATGCGCTTCAGGTTCTGAGTTTCCTTTTCTTGAGTCAAAATCAGCCAGCTCCCAGGGAGCGGATGAAATATACCAGAAGGCAATCGGAAATGTACGAAACATTCTTTGGGTTCAAGGATCGACCCTTTAGCGTTTCACCCTCTCCTGCTTGTTTTTTTCAGGCTGCAGAGCACCAGAATGTGCTGGACGAAATACTGGTTACCATTTCCAGCTTGAATGGAATCACAATTCTGACGGGTGATGCCGGGACTGGAAAAACCGCGGTCTGTCGTCAACTGATCACGCGGCTGGAAGACCAGTTCCAGATTCAGTTTCTGGAGCACTGTAATTTTCCGACCATTCGTGCACTGCTGCAGACGCTGCTCTACGGCTTGACGGACTGTTACGAAAAGATCAGCGAGCAGGAACTACGCCTGGCGTTAACCGCCGAAATTCGCTCTTCATTTCTGGTGCATGGACAGCCGCTGCTGGTCATTGTGGATGAAGCCCATTTGCTGGGAATTCCCTTCCTGGAAGAACTGAGGGTTCTGTCCGACATTGCCTTTGATGGAAAGCCTGCTGTACAGCTGCTGCTCTCCGGTCAGACGGCCCTGGAAGAAACGCTGATTCAGCCCAATCTCTCATCGTTGAATCAGCGGATTGGTTGCCAGACGTACCTGGATCGAATGACCAGGCAGGAATCCGAAGAATATATTGAATACCGTCTCAACCGCGTTTCGACAGAGAGCAGTCACTGTTTCTCCGAAGATGCCATCAAGTTCATTACCCATGTCAGCGATGGCCTGCCCCGCTGCCTGAATCAGATCTGCGATCACAGCCTGATGCTGGCCTACATGCAGGATGTGCAGGAAGTCGATGAAGCGATTGCCCGCGAGGCGTTTTCCGATCTGCAGCAGCTGCCGCTGCACTGGAATGATCCGCTGCCTGCCCCTTCACCACTAGATGTACTGCGGAAAAAAGAGTCTCCATCTGATTTGGATCAGTTCTCTGCCGACGAGACAATGCTGGAACACGATATCGATGATTCGATCGAAGAGCGATTGAATCAGCTGATGGAAGAATCGCCAGAGGTCTCCGCGGAGTCGGTTGTCGCTGATGATGACTGGGATTCTGAAGATCTGTTCTCATTCGGAGAGGGACTCGAGGCGATTGAAATCGGGAGCCAGTCAGAACCACCGCAGCCGACTGAACCCCTCGAAACCGTAGAAGCTGTCACAGAAACCGAACTGGAGGCAGCCTCTCCGGATGTCCTTCCAGAGCCGGATGTGAACCCGGTCATTTCCACCATTACCGAGACAACCGGTGATTTTATTGAGATTATCGATCGGTATGCCGCCATCGATGCCGGCCTGGACCCTGTAACTTTGTTTGGTGAAAATCATCAGGCACTGGAGTCCTCAAATTCCGTATTCCAGCTGCGGGCTCCTGAATTCCATTACACTCCCCAGACACAACCTCTGGAAGCTTCTGTTCAGCATAAGCTGACTCCGGGTACTGAGGAATCTGAAACGGAACGGGAACAGGCGGCTCAGGTGTCCGCCGGTGACTCCCAGCTGTCCCTGGAAGGCTCCACATTGGAATTTGAGGAAGGGGAACTGAAAAAACTGGAACCGGGAGTGTTCCAGGAACTGGCTGCAGAAGCCTCTCGCGGAGAGGGGACTTTTGAAGAACTGCTGGCGGCTCAGGTATACGAGGTCTGTTCAGAGACCCGCAAAGGGCTGCTGAATGCGCTCAATGAAATCCGTAATTATACCGTTCCTGAAGAGGAAGAGGCTGATCCGGCGGAGGTCTATGATATCGTTCTGCCTGAAACGGAAGACGAGTTTCCCGTAGAACAGGCTGTGCCCGAGTGGAGCAGTGAACCGGATTTCAGCAGACAGCTGGAGGCAAAGAAGAGTGCTTCAGTTCGGGTGGACGCTCCTGCCCGGGAAACTACGAACTCGTCTGCGACAGCACATCTGAAAGGACCAGCCCTGGGCAGGTACAAAAATCTGTTCAGCCGACTGAGACGAAAACAGGATTCCCATACATAACAGAGCAGATAGGCTGTGACAGGGGCTGCGTTCACGACCAGTTACAGTCGTCTGCCTTTCGCCATCCGGTTTATTCACTACAGCCTGATCAACTGGTGGGGCTGTTCTGATCGTTCTCCATATTTTCAGTATGATCCACTCAAGTGTGATGCTGGAGACAGGATCTTAGTGCGCTGAGCCAATCTGCTCAATTTTTGATTTTCTTTTAAAGAATTTCGCCCGATACGCATCAATACACTGCGTTTTTTCGAGGCGAGGTTCTAATGCATCAAGATAAAAAAGTCGGCTTAGCTTTAGCGTTACTGGTTATCGGTTTCGTGGGCGCGTTCTGTTTGCGCCAGGAAAAAAATACGACGGTTGAAATACCGGAGCTCAATGACCCCCACTATCTGGATGAGCAGATCGCCGATAAAGATCGAACGCCCTACCTGGGAGCATCCTCGAAAGAGCCACTGGAAACTCAGCTGGGAAGCGAGCAGACTCTGACCGGACTCTCTGATTCCGATCGCCCACGTTCGATCAAAGAGACCGACGTGGCGGTTCCCACCATTTCCCATACGAAACCGGGGGGGCAGTCCAAAGGGTCCAATGCGGAGCGCTGGGGCGAAATGCCCGATTTCCTGAAAGAGATCGATTTGCCCGCAGAAGAAGTCACCATCGAGAATCAGTTTTCGGATTCCGATCTGTCGGACACAGCATTTAAACCCAATCAGACGGAAACGATGCAACAGCCCCAGACGCCTGACTCGGCACAGGGGACCACCCGGTTCAATAATGAAACCCGGAAACCCGCGCACAATAATGCCTGGGACGTCAATCCCGCGCAGACGAAATCGGAACCTGCCAGTCCCGGGCAGCGACGACAACTGCAGTATCGCGTTCATACCGTCAGATCAGGAGAAACACTGTCTGAAATATCGATTCGCTATCTGGGGACGAGCCGGAAATATCGGGAAATTTTCAATATCAACCGCGATCAGCTCCGCAGCCCCAACGACATTCGCGAAGGGATGAAATTACGAATCCCCGTTAATCAGACTCCCGAAATGAAACCGCAGTCCGCGGGGCGGCAGACCAACACCGGTACTCCAGCCGTGTCAGGCAAACGCACCGTAGGCCAGATGGTTTCGCAACCCACGTTAAAATCAGACTCGGCTTCGGTCCAGTTTGAAGGTCTGATTGAGTCTCTTTCCCAGACCCCTGAGAAAACTCCGGCAGGATCACAGGATCCACTCAAAAACTCAGCGGGGATCGGATCGATCCCTGAAAGTTACCGGAAATTTATTCCGGTCCCCCGCTCTCCTTTAACCCCCGGGAGTCAATCTCAGGGGGGCAAATCAGGGCAGTCACTCTCACAGGTGCAGCCGGAAAATGTGGATGAAATCGTCGAAGACCTCTTCGACCGGCTTCCGGATGCCTCAAAGCAGAGCCAGACGGTGGAACAGGCGAAAACCTATGTCATCCAGAAGGGGGATACGCTGGAGTCGATCGCCCTGAGAATCTATGGCAAGCGGTCTGCTGCTTTTCAGATCTATCAGAAAAACCGGGATCTCCTGAAAAACGCCAACTACATCAGGCCGGGCATGAAACTGCAGCTGCCTTAAGCGATCTACGCCACTCCATTCAAGGGCAGTGACAGCCCGTCGAAAGCCAGTTCGACATGATCGGGCAGATTCGCATTGGTTTCTTCATGTTCCAGAGAATGTGAGATGTGAGTGAAATAAGCCCGTTTAGGTTTCATTTTCTCCACCACCTCCAGGCTCTGTTCCAGATTAAAATGTGTCGGGTGTGGCTTGATCCGCAAGGCATCGATGATCAGATAGTCCAGCCCTTCCAGGTGTTGCCAGCTCTCATCAGGAATCTGGCTCACGTCGGTGCAGAAGGCGATGTTGTTGATCCGGTATCCCAACACCGGCAGTGTGCCGTGCATGAGTCGAATCGGTTGAATCCGCAGCCCGAGCAGATCGAATGGTTCCAGCGTCACCCGCTGGAAATCCAGCCTCGGTCGTGCCATATGGTGTGTATTATACTTGGGCTCTTCAAAAGCATAATTGTATGAACGGCGGATCTGCTGCTCCACGATCTCTTCACAGTGCAGCATGATCGACTTCTCCAGCCGATAACCGCTGATGCGGACGTCATCCAGGCCGAAGAGATGGTCGGCATGACTGTGCGTATAGAGCACGGCATGGACCCAGGGGATGCCTTCACGGATCAGTTGCAGCCTCAGTTCAGGCGGGGTGTCGATCAGAAAACCGCCTTCCGGAGCTCCCACATACACTGAAGTTCGCCCGCGCTGGTTTTTGGGATTGGGCGAAGTGCAGACTTCGCAGTCACAACCGATGATCGGGATGCCCACGCTGGTCCCGGTCCCCATTGTGATCAACTCACCCGGTCTTTCGGAGAAGATATTGGATTCCTGTTGCATTACTCTGGGATCACTTTAGAAATTCAGAATCAGCTTACGCCACAATATTCGCTGACTCCATCCGCAGTGACAACCAGTAACTGATCAGTAAGCGGGTGGTCCATATTCAAATAATCACTGGCAATATTATGCTGAATTTTGTCAATAATCTGTGTCTTACTCAGGCTGAGCGCCAGCAGAAAGTCGCGATTGGGAACCCCGGCCAGAAATTCACTTCCCAGAAACTTCCGCGCCTGTTGGTAAAAGCCCCGGCTCAGAATCTGGGATGCATTATAGGCATCAGGTTTACTTTGAATGATCATATCAGGCCCGTCTTCCCGGGACATGCAGATCAACTCAATTTCATGATACTCAAAATAGCGGTCCAGGTTCTCCAGCGCGATCTGGTGAAGTTCTTCACGATCGATGCTCCATTTCTGCAGCAGCTTCTCATGAATATACCAGTATGCATTCGATTCGTCGACCACATACAGGATGGCCAGGTTCGCGATCCAGCTTTCGCCTACGAAATTGGGAAAATGATTCTGCCAGGAATCCCGGGACAGCAGGATCGGCATGACTCGGTCCCGGATCTGATCGAATTCCGGTTCGGTCTGGTCGGTCCCCCACTCATTAATCTGCAGGATCGTTGCCAGTGCGGTGGTAATATTTTTCTCGAACTCGGTCCTGGAATTCAGGTAGGCACGATAGAAATTGATCAGATTCATCTCGGCATCACCGAATTTCAGACGGAATCCCGGTAAGAGCTGCGAGGAGATCAGGGGGAATTTTCGTTGAGCCAGGGACAACACTTCCTGGGCGAATAAGTCCGGAGGATGAGCCGGATCGAGGGAAATCTGAATCGAATGCAGGATGCGTTGAACGGTCTCAAAAAGTTCCTCGTTGATTCCCGGGTCATAGAAATAAGTGACCACCATCTGGATCGAACGTTCTCTGATGAGCCACAGATTCCAGTAATGCCAGCTTCTCGGCAGGCAGGGGATTCGCGAAACCAGACTCTGCCACCAGTTCTGCTTCTTCTGAATGACAGCTTCGCCGGAATACCCGGTGGATTCATGCTCGATTGCCAGGGGAGTCCGTTTCTGGACGTTGCGGTGTTTTACAAACAGCTGATCGAAGTCGACTTCCATCCCCGAAATGGTGGAAGTGTGAGGCAAAGCGGATTTCCAGTGACAGCTGATGGTAAGAGTGGCGTCTCCTTCAGGAGGACTGAGTTGCAGGATTCCTTCTTTTTCATCCTTCACCCAGTCACCGGGATAAACCAGTGAGTACCAGTTCGCAGGTCCGGTGTAGCGAGCCCATTGGTCAAAGTCTAAGTCAGACAAGAAATCACCATCAGCACAAGAAATGATTCTGACTGGAACCATCGAGGATTTGGAAATGCAAGCTTCCCCGGTCGTTCCCTGATTCTTTTACTCAGTCTTTATAGTAGACGATTTCCAGAAATAACTCTATCGGAAAATCCGGTAGCACATTTGATAACCATCTGCTGTGAATCTAAGCAGCAAAATGCCTTTCTGCAGGGCAGATTTGGAGATTTGCAGGCAGTTGTAAAATATGGAAATATTATTTTAATATTGCAAGTCGTTTCCAGGAAGTGACTTATGGAATTGTTTTTGAGATGGGTCCGTAGCTGGTACGGTGTTTGCTTTGTTACCAGCTACAGAGTGAGGAAACGAGCAACTTCCTTATTCTGACTTGAACTTCACCAAAGGATACGCTGCTGGGGAGTATAGCCGAACTTTCCCTTGTCGGGACTGTTTGGGCGAGCGCCTATACACTCAGCGGCGTCCTTTTTTTATTGGCCACAAAGCAAGCCAATAAGAAACCTATCATAAAGTGGTGGTACTTCTTTTTCCACCCTTTTCTTCGCAGAATTTCTCTCTTCTGCAGCGGTACTGGCTCCTGTTCAGTACGATAGCATTCCCCGGGCAGACCTGGTCTTACCCAATCAAGCCAGACCTTACTTGGTTTCTGTCTTCGATTTTTGCGGTGCCGCGACCGGTTTCATAATCAGTAATGCCAGTGGGGGCAGATTCAACGTGATACTGTCAGCCTTACCGTGGCTGATGATTTTCTCACTGTAGACGCCTCCGGCGTTCCCCATGTTGGAACCGCCGTAAATTTTGGCGTCACTGTTGATGATTTCGTGATAAAAACCGGCTTTGGGAACACCAATCCGATATCCTTCGCGCGGCACCGGTGTGAAATTGGCCACCACGATCACATGTTCGTCGCCTTCGGTTGAGTCTCTTTCGAACGCGAAAACACTGTTCTTGGAATCGTCGCACTGAATCCAGGAGAATCCTTCCTGACTAAAATCGGTTTCATAGAGGGATTTTTCAGAGCGATACAGGTAGTTCAAATCACCGATCAGGCGGCGGATGCCGTCATGTTTTTCATGGCCGATCAGTTTCCAGTCGAGTTCCGCATCATGGTTCCATTCAGTCCACTGGGCCAGCTCACCACCCATAAACAGCAGCTTTTTACCTGGCATCGTGTATTGATAGCCATACAACAGACGCAGATTCGCAAACTGCTGCCACAGATCCCCCGGCATTTGTGATAACAGGGACCGCTTGCCGTGCACCACTTCATCATGAGATAAAGGCAGCACAAAGTTTTCGGTAAACGCGTAGATCATCCGGAAGGAAAGCTCTCCCTGGTGATGTGAGCGATAGATCGGATCGAAATGCATGTAACGCAGGGTGTCGTTCATCCAGCCCATATCCCATTTCATGCTGAAGCCCAGCCCCCCGTTATAAACCGGGTGCGAAACGCCGCCCCAGGAAGTGGATTCTTCAGCAATCGTGAGAATTCCCGGGTAGGCACCATGCAGGCTGGTATTCGCATCTTTCAGGAATTGAATGGCCTCCAGGTTCTCGCGTCCCCCGCTCTGGTTGGGGACCCATTCCCCTTCCTCGCGCGAATAATCCAGATACAGCATCGAGGCCACTGCATCGACCCGCAAACCGTCAAAGTGATATTTATCAATCCAGAAATGAGCACTCGACAACAGGAAGTCGCGAACCTCGTTACGGCCGTAATTGAAGATATACGTACCCCAGTCCGGGTGGAATCCTTTACGTGGATCTGCGTGTTCGTACAGGCAGGTGCCGTCAAAGCGACCCAGTGAGTGACCGTCGGTCGGAAAATGCCCCGGAACCCAGTCAAACAGCACGCCAATCCCCGCCTGGTGACAGTAATCGACAAAATACATCAGATCGTGCGGCGTTCCGAACCGGCTGGTCGGCGCAAAATATCCGGTCGTCTGGTACCCCCACGACCCGTCAAACGGGTGTTCGGTGACCGGCATCAGCTGGATATGGGTGTAGCCCATCTGCTGCACGTAATCGACCAGTTCTTTGGCCAGTTCCCGATAGGTGAAAAACTGACGCCCATCTTTGGGACGCTTCCAGGAACCCAGGTGCACTTCATAAATCGTAATCGGCTGATTATGCCAGTTGGTTTCCTGTCGTTTCCGCAGCCACTGCTGGTCCTGCCAGGGAAAGTTTTCAATATCGTAAACGATGGAAGCCGTCTTGGGACGCAGTTCCGAATAAAAGGCATACGGATCGCACTTTTCAAAGAACTCCCCGTTCTGGCCTCGCAGACTGAATTTATAGGCATCCCCCTGCCCTACTTCCGGCATAAACCCCGACCAGACGCCTGCATTGCTGGAATTGAGATAAAACTCGCCGTGTTTCCAGTGATTGCGGTCGCAGATGATGCAGACTTCTTGTGCATTCGGTGCCCAAACTGCGAAGCGCGTGCCTTTGATTCCGTTGACTTCGTCTGGGTGAGCTCCCATTGATTGGTACATGGTACAATGCATTCCTGTCTTTAGTGCATGAAGTTCGGCGGAGGTAAATAATGGGCGACGGGTCTGAATCTTATTTTGCAGGCTCTGTGACCGCCAGGGAACCTGGGGACGGTTCTGGTTTGCCTCGAAGTGAGATGATTGGCTCATTGATGTCAAAATATTTCATAATCAGTAACGAATGGTTCAGCCAGCCACTGCGCCATCATAATCAGTAAGTCCAGTATAACAAGATTTCGGCCAGATTGTTACTCATCCTTGATGGGGTTTTGTCCCGAACCCCGGGCTGGGAGCACAACCTGACACCATGGTCTGTCAAATTGTCATGGTCGTGCGGAATTTGATAAATAGGTAATTCACGGCGATCAAGTCGGGTAATGCATTCAAACCGACTGCAACATGCTTGAAATTTCGAAAACCGGCAAGCTTTACTCAAGTGGACCACAGGCAGGCATTCTATAATTCCATGTTGTCGTGTTTATGAACCGGCCTGTCAATTGAGGATGTGGAAATCTGAACCTGACCGGCATTGAAGAAGGTTTGCTTTTGTCCATTCATCGCAGCACACTTCTGATCGCAGGACCTCTGGTCCTGATCACCGGAATTTACCTGCTGGTCTTTTCCGGAACAGAAGAGAACCGCGCTGTGGCAAATGTGATCCAGCTCAGCCCTCCCGAATCGTGGCAGACACCTCCGTCCAGACAACCGTCGGCAACATCTTCCTCGCTGCAGTCAGTTAGTGAATCGAAGGCGCAAGCCATCCAGCAGCGAATTTCGATACCGACCAACAGACTGGTCAAGGCGCCCTATGTGCTGATTGGCGACTACGAGATCAGCACCCTGGAAGCACTGTATCGCAAGGCCATTCAGCCCACCGAATATGCGTTGAACGTCTCCTATTTCGATACCAGGCCGGAGCAGCCGATCACGATCGTCGCGCTGTCCAGCCAGGAACGTTACCAGCAGGTCGCCTGGGACCTGGATCAGCGAAAAACCGGTTCCTACTACGGCTATTTTCAGTCAGACGATCTGCGGATTGTTCTGAACCTGACCACCGGCAGCGGAACGCTGGGGCATGAATTGACCCACGCTCTGGCTGAGATCGATTTTCCCGCCATGCCGGAATGGTTCGATGAAGGGCTTGCCTCCCTGCACGAACAATGTGAGTTTTCCGAACAGGGAAATCGCCTGCTCGGAACAACGAACTGGCGGGTTCAGATTCTGATCTCCGCCCTGGATCGTCAGCAGTTACCTCCCCTGAACGATCTGGTCAGTCAGACCCGCATCCGCACAGATCGGGAAGCGTTGACCTATGCCTATGCCCGCTGTTTCTGCCTGTTTCTGCAGCAGAAGCAGCTGCTCTCCCCTTTCTATCGCAAGCTGAGAACCAATCAGGCCGCCGATCCGACCGGTCAGTTGACCTTATGTCAGATTCTCAATGTGGACGACCTGTCTGCCGTCGATGCGGAATTTCGGGAGTGGCTGGCTGCCTCTCGCCGAAAAACGGGTTCTCTGTAAGAAACTTCAAATCGATCATTCAATGTCCCGCCTGCGCGCTCTATAATAGGTGCCTGGTTTATTCCCCCCCTTTAAAATCTAATGTGAAGCCAGTCCTATGAATGATTCCGGATTACGCGTCTGTAGTTTTGAAAGTCGAAAACAGGATGCCATGCAGACCCTGATCGAACGGAATCAGGGAATTCCCACACTGGTGCACTCCATGGATGAAATTCCGCTGGAAGACAACGAGCAGGTCAAAGCCTTTTGCGATCGGCTCTTTCGGGGCGAAATCGATGTGATGGTATTCCTGACCGGCGTGGGAGCGACCGCTCTGCTGCAGGCGGTGGAAGTCTATTATTCCAGAGAACAGTTTCTCGACGCCTTGCGCAAAACGATCGTCACCGTCCGGGGGCCCAAGCCGACCGTCGTGCTTCGCAACTGGGAAGTCCCCATTCATTATTCCGCACCGGAACCCAATACCTGGCACGAAATCATCTCCGTCTGGGATGAGCAGCAGTTTTCCGTCACGGGCAAACATATCGTGGTGCAGGAATACGGGAAGCCGGTTCAGGAATTTTACGACGAACTCCGCAATCGGGGCGCCCAGGTGACTCCCATCACCGTCTATCGCTGGGCCCTCCCGGAAGATACTTCAGGGCTGCGGAATGCCGTCCATGCCACGATCCGGGGAGACTATGACATCCTGATGTTCACGAGTGCCCAGCAGGTGGCACATGTCCTGCAGATCGCTGAAGAGGAACAGGTGCGGGACGACTGGCTCGCTGCGGCTCCCAAAACGATGATCGCCTCCGTAGGCCCGGCCTGCTCCGATGCACTGCGTCAGGCGGGGCTCCCCGTTGATTTCGAATCCAGCCCGCCTAAAATGGGCCCCCTGGTCAAAAACGCTTTGCAGACCGCTCCCGAAATCCTGGCCCAGAAACGTTGACCCAGAAACGCTGACCCAGACAGACTCCTGCCTTTGTTTCGGGAATCGATGCAACCCGGAATTTCCGTAACCTGACCTACCTGCTAGAATACATCCCACCTGCAAGAATATCTCTATACGTACCGGAAAGAAGCGAGAATGAATTCGTCCCAGGCTGATACAGCCTATTGTCAGAACAGCCGTTTTATGAAGGCGGTTCGCCGCGAGCCCGTTGACACCACTCCCATCTGGATTATGCGACAGGCAGGCCGCTACCTGCCCGAATACATGGAAGTCCGCAACAGGGTCACCTTCATTGAACTCTGTAAAACCCCTGCTCTGGCAGCGGAAGTCACGCTCACTGCCCAGAGCGTGCTGGGAGTCGATGCCGCAATCCTCTTCGCCGACCTCCTGCCGATCCTGGAACCGATGGGCTTAAATCTGGAGTACGTCAAAGGCGAAGGCCCCGTGATTCACAATCCCATCGAGGAATCCTCCCAGGTCGATCGGCTGACCGATATCGCCGACATGAACTGCCTGGAATTCGTCTTCGATGCCGTCAAGCTGATTCGCGCCGATCTGCCGGTCGATATCCCCCTGCTCGGTTTTGCCGGCTGTCCGTTTACCCTGGCCAGCTATGCCATCGAAGGGGGAAGTTCGAAAAACTACCGCCGCACCAAACAGATGATGTATAACGACCCGGGCGCCTGGGAAGTCTTGATGAACCGCTTTGTCGATAATCTCACCGTCTATCTGCAACGTCAGATTGCAGCCGGCTGTCAGGCCGTGCAGATCTTCGACAGCTGGGCCGGCTGTCTCTCTCCCGAAGATTATCAGCAGTACGTTCAACCTTATACTGCCAGGCTCGTCGCCGGAGTGCAGGATCAGGCCCCGGTGATCAACTTCATGACCGGAAACCCGGCGCTGATCCCGCTGCAGAAACAGACCGGCGGTCAGGTCTTCGGACTCGACTGGCGCATCAATCTCGCCGATGCCTGGGAGATCCTCGGGCCGGATGTCGCCGTTCAGGGGAACCTCGATCCGATTGCCCTCTATGCTGACATCCCAGTCCTCAAGCAGAAAGCGAAGTCCGTTCTCGACGCTGCCGGCGGTCGCAACGGGCACATCTTCAACCTCGGACATGGCGTCATGCCCGACATGAACCCCGACAACGTCAAAGCCCTGGTTGAAATCGTGCACGAACTGGGGACCCGCTAAACCTGGACTGGCTATCGTTCTTTTGTTGTCCTGCTGAAATTGAATAACCTCATGACAGACTCACCTTCTTCAACAGCAACAAAACGCATCGCGGTCATCGGCGGCGGAGTGACCGGTCTCTCTGCAGCGCATCGAATTCTGGAGCTGGCAGACGAACAGCAACAGCCCGTGGAAGTCACCCTGTTCGAAGCCCAGCCGGAAACCGGAGGCTGGATCGGGACCGTTGATCAGGGAGACTACCTGATCGATACCGGCGCGGACATGTTTATCACCAACAAACCCGCCTGCATCGAGCTCTGTAAAAGACTGAATCTGGTCGATCAATTGATTTCCACCGATGCCCGCTATCGTGGGGCCCTGGTGTTGAGTCGCGGTCTGACAGTCCCCGTGCCGCTCGGCTTTGAACTGATGACCCCCTCCCGAGTTCTGCCCATGCTGAGAACCCCGCTGCTCAGTCTCTGGGGAAAAATTCGCATGGGCCTCGAATACTTTGTGCCCCGCCGTCACAGCGCCACCGGCCTGGATCACGACGACGAGAGCCTCGCCCGTTTCGTGACCCGTCGTTTCGGTAAAGAAGCCCTCACCCGGCTGGTGCAACCACTGGTCGCCGGCATTTATACTTCCGATCCGGAAAAGCTGAGCCTGCGAGCCACACTCCCCCGTTTTCTGGACATGGAACGCGATCACCGCAGCTTGATCAAAGCCGCTCGCAAACAGAAAAAAGAGAACCAGTCGAAGTCAGATGCCACCGGTGCCCGCTACGGTCTGTTCGCTGCCTTCAAGGGAGGCATGCAGACATTGACGCGGACCCTCGCCGAACGTGTTTCCGAACGGGGAACGATTCTCTACGACCATCGCGTCACCCATATCATTCCCGCATCGGGAGTCGGCTATGAGGTCACCATGGAATCGAAAGGGCATGTGCAAACGCAGCATTTCGATGCCGTTCTCATCGGCGCCCCCACGTATCAGGCAGCCAGCATGCTCACCGGCTTCGCCCCCGAACTCTCGAGCCTCCTGTCTCAAATCGAGTATGCGTCGACCGCGATCCTCGTCAATATCTATAAGCTCGCGGACATCCAACATCCGCTGCGGGCCTTCGGCCTGGTCATCCCCGCTGCCGAGAAACGCAAGATTTTCGCAGTGGCATTCGCCAGTCGCAAATTTCCCGGCCGGGCACCGGAAGACTGCATCCAACTCCGCACATTTGTTGGCGGCGCCATGCAGCCGGAAATGCTCGAACATTCGGACGAGGAACTGCAGGAAATCGTTCGCAGCGAACTCGACGATATTCTGGGCTTGAAAGGCAAGCCGCTGTTTTCGAAACTGCTCAGACACAATCAGTCCATGCCTCAGTATCACCTGGGACATCTGCAACTGGTCGAACAGATCGAACAGGAAGCTGCCCGCTACCCGGGTCTCGAACTGGCCGGCAATGCCTATCGGGGAGTCGGCATTCCCGATTCCATTCAAAGTGCTGAAGATGCCGCCGCGCGGCTCATGACTACTCTGTCGGCACCCGAGTCAACTCCAGCCCCTTAACGTCGATCAGTTCCTGTCCCGGTTTTTTGACGCCCGTCAGCTTGAGATCGCAGCAGCCTTTCTTCAGTTCCAGCGTTCCCAGTTTGAGCCGCGCCCAGTCTTTCCGCTGGTAGTTATCTGACTGCTCGACCCGGTCCTGGTTTCCGATTTTGGGGGGATCGTGTGCTTTGGAAATCGTCGCCGCCAGACTCTGGTCTCCCGTTTCTGCAGCGATCTGGCAACCCACATCATCCTTGGCACACGTGTATTTCAGAGTCACTGCATAGGTTCCCGGCGTTAAGACATCCAGATGCCAGACCGCCTGTGCGCCGGGATCGGTCCAGTCTTCGATCCAGCTGTTGGCATAACCGTTGTGCCCTTTCCCACTGTAGTTGATCCCCTGCCCGGCTTCCGGCATCAGAAACGATTCATTCGCCGGTAGACTGGTCAGCTCTGCTTTCGGATGTCCCACGGGAATCGGAATCGGCTCAAAGCCCAGCTCTGAAACGTCCTGGAACCACTTCTGGTAAGCCGATTTGAGCCGCTTCAACTCCACCGGGTTCGACTTGGCAACGTCCTGCTTTTCTCCCGGATCGGCCTGCATGTCATACAGACTCCATTTGTTTCGCTCATAAGCGGCACGCCAGCGATCCGTCCGTACCGAACCGACGGGCAGTTCGGTCCCCGGAATCGAATTGCGGAACAGCCGATCGACAAACAGCATCCGCTCAGGCCAGTTCTCTGCGGACGAATTCGTCAGTAAAGGCACCAGGCTCTTACCGTCGACGGGAATCCCGGACGTCGACTCCACGTCGCAGAATTCCAGCAGCGTCGGCAGAATATCAATATGGGCGGCGATCGGTTTCACAACCGTCCCCGGCTCGATCTTGCCCGGGTACCGCACAAACAGGGGCACGCGAATGCCTCCTTCGTGGATCGATCCCTTCCTGCCCCGCATGTCACCATTGTAACGGTCGCTGTTCGGCCCATTGTCTGTCAGGAACAGCACGATCGTGTTATCCGCCAGCTTCAGATCGTCCAGCGTCTTGAGCAATCGTCCCAGGTTTTCATCCACACTATCCACCATCGCGTACGCACAGCGGGCTTTGTCATCCAGCCCCTTGTCCGCGTACTTGTTCCAGTACTTCTCCGGCACGATCCACGGCGAATGCGGGGCGTTGTAAGGCACATAACAGAAGAAAGGCTGGTCCTGATTCTGTTTGATGAATTCGATCGCTTTGTCGGTCAGGACGTCGGTGATATAGCCTTCCGTTTTGACCGGCTTCCGATTGTGTTCCAGGTTGGTATCGAAGTAACTGTTCCAGTGCCCCCCGCAGAATCCGAAGAATTCGTCAAAGCCCTGCCCGTTGGGATGCATCGGGTAATGCCGCCCGTTGTGCCATTTACCGAAGGCCCCCGTCGCGTAACCGCCGGCTTTCAGCATCTCGGCAATCGTGACCTCTTCCGCCCGCATGTTCTCAAAACCGCGGGTCACACCATGCACGCCCGTCCGCAGGCTGTAGCGACCGGTCATCAGCGCCGCCCGCGTGGGAGCACAGACCGGTGAAACGAAAAACCGCTCAAACCGCGCCCCCTGCTTCGCCAGCAAATCCTGGTTCGGCGTTTCAATCAACGGATTGTCGTGCAGCCGCACATCCCCCCAGCCTTGGTCGTCCGTCATGATCAACAGCACATTCGGCTTCGCCGCTGACAGCAGAGTTCCCGTTGATAAAACAACAGCGAAGATGAAAAAACAGAGCCAGTTCAACAAAGGAGCGCGTCGCATCATGAATATCAGTTTCTTGTATTGTGGGTGATTAAATCTAAGTCGAATCAAACGGTCGTCGTGCATCACTAATGGTAATCAGGTGGTGATAATCGGGTGGCACTGTTGGCTTGCCCAACAGTGTTCGTGAATCAATATCTTTATTTAGTAAACTACATCTCAGTCTAAAGTCGGGTGCCACTGTCGGCTTGCCCGACAGTGCCTATGGAATAACAGCCTCCCCCTTGGTAAACCAGTAGGGTGCCACCATCGGCTTGTCCGACAGTGCCCATAGAATAACAACCTTTCCCCAGTAAAACGTATCCCTGACTCAACGTCAATCCCACCACCAGCGAACCCCTTCCGGCCGTACAACCGACTGTTTTTTCTCAGCCAGCGTATCATCCCGTGTCGTAACAAACTCCGTCTGCCGCAGAACCGTTTGGGCATTAATCGTCACCCCGCCTCCGACCAGGCAGATCATCAACCCTCCTGCTTTCTTGTAATTCATCGCCGTGGGAACCTGCGTCGGGATATTTCCCTCCGGCACCAGAAAATCCGCTTCGCTCAAAAAGAACCGCTGCCCCCAGCCCACCTGATCGTCGAGACGTTCCTTGCGAATCAACGCCGCCAGCACGGTCAGATCGGTAATCGACTGCAGCTCTGCAAACGTCGGATGCAGATCCGCCAGTTTCGCGAAATACTTGGTGAACTGCTGCGCGTAGCGTGTCGTCGACATCCGAGTCTGTGCCGCTTCTGTCCGTTGGCCCGCCAGATTGACGAACTCCTCCTGCGACATCATCTGCAACCGCTGTCCGGAAAACTGAAACGCATCCCGGTCTGCCGTCGTGGTAAAAGCATCATAGAGCGGCGTAAACCACCACCGCTGCGTGCTGTTGCCCCCGCCGCGCAGTGTCGCCAGATGACTTTTGATCTCCCGGATCCCCGAAGGTTCCAGGCCGATCGAAATCCGCTTCAGCATGTAATCCGCCTCGACCAGCACCCGGGCATAATGCGAGCCGGCAGGGACTCCTGTGACAGTCACATCCTGCATCCCCAGGATCTGTGCCATCGTGCGGAAACGAGTGACCGCGGTCGCGGAACTCGATGCGTTATTCGTTCTGCGAATGTACTCGTGCATGCGTGCCAGGTTTTCCTGTTTTGCATCAAACGAGCAGCCGGTAATCAGACCCCGCTGCTGGGACTGCAACGCCACCACCAGGTCGTCCAGCCGCAACGGCGGTCGTCCCGATTCCACACAGACCACGCGGTTCTGCGCGTTCGTCGCGAACCCTTCTGCGGGTCCCGCGATGATCAGGTCGTTGTGTTCCCGGTCGACAAACAGATAATCGATCCGCCACAGCCCGGCCAGAAACCGCACCTCCACCGGTAGCGGTTCCCCTTTCGCTTTGTATGCCTGGCACACCTTTTCCAGCTGCACCAGCGAAATTTTGCGAAACTCCGATTTCTGATTCACATCGCCCGGCAATGCCTGCGCTGCCAGAGCCTGCAGCCGCTTCTGGTTCAGCCGCTTGCTGTTCAACGTAATCCGAAACGGCGCCGAAATCACCCCGTTCGCATCAATGGTGATCCCCCCCGCGTTCTGATTATTGTTGTTCTGGTTGTTCTGATTGCCTGTGTTGTTGCCCCCGTTGTTGGCCTGGGCCAGGCCTGTTGTGGTAAGACAGACCGTCAGGCAGAACGCCATCCCGACCCGGATCAGAGTCTGCTTCCACTGCTTGTGAGAGAGGAGTTTCATCACGCCTGCTTTCCGCCCCGAAAGGGCTGTCCAGATTTGCGGCCCGCAAATTCAAGACGTCACGTCTCATTCTATCAGTCATGTCGACCCGAAGTCAGACCTTTTCCCCGATTCCCGGCTGGCAAAACCGGATTCGATTCCCGCTTCCCGTTCACCTGGTCAATGCGAACCGTTGCCCGTTTTATGCGGGGTTTGCAAAAAAGTTCACCTTCGATTCAGCTGAAAATAGAGAATCGGGTCTGTCCGAGCACCAGTTTCGACTTCTTCCAGATCTTAAGGCATTCAAAACAGTTAACGTCATCCTGCTTCCTTTCTATTCCCACTTACGTTAATTCCGGTGTCCCAGGTTCACTACCATAAAATGCCAGTTTCGGACACATAAAAGTCATGTTTTGCCAGAAATGACACGAAACGGACACGTTTTTCCACATCGTTCTGCGTGAATCCCGGCCCACATCACATCACTTTTCCAGCGCTGTTCACCCACTACACAAACAGAGGCGCCGGCAACCACAACTCACCTATCATACGCAACGGCGCGAGCTGGTATAGAGGAACTTCACACAATTCCTTTCGTGCTTTTCGTGTCTTTCGTGGTAGCAAAAAAACGTCTCTTTTACGGCCCCACAGATTTTGCTTGAGAACCAGCAGCCCGACACTCTAAAATAACCAGCGATTTCCAAAAATCGTTTCCCTCTCCCATCACAATAGAAAACGGGTGACTCCATGCCGCAGACGCGCTGCTCAATCTTCAGTTCATGCTTTCTCACTATCTGCACTTTTGTGTTACTCGTGCAGTCCGTCCCGGCAGCCGAAGACAAACCCCAGCCCGACGAACGCCTGCAGAAGCTGTTGAAACGCTTTCCGGACGCCGACAAAAACAAGGACGGCATCCTCACCCGCGAAGAAGCACGGGAATACCGCCAGCAGCTGCAGAAACGCCAGAACAGGAACGCCCGGCCCGCGAATGCCGTCAAACCAACCTTTGCTGACGTCAAATATGGCGATCACGCACGAAACGTCCTCGACTTCTACCAGGCCCAATCGGATCAACCGACGCCCCTGGTGATCTATATTCACGGCGGGGGCTTTGTCGGCGGCAATAAGCGGGTCAATCCCGGTTTTCTCAAGCAGTGTCTGGACGCCGGCATCAGCGTCGCCGGGATCCACTATCGCTTTATCGACGGAAAAGACGTCCTGCTCCCCGAACCGCAACGCGACGGCGCCCGGGCCGTACAGTTTCTCCGCAGTAAAGCCAAAGAGTGGAATATCGACCCCAAACGGGTCGCCTGCTTCGGGGGTTCAGCCGGTGCCGGGATCTCCATGTGGATCGGCTTTCACGACGACCTCGCCAATCCGGACAGCGATGATCCCGTCGAACGCGAATCGACCCGCATCCAGGCCATCGGCACCTTCGGCGGTCAAAGCACCTACGATCCGATCAAAATCAAAGCCCTGGTCGGCGGCCGGGCCTGGGAACATCCTTCGATCTTCAAAGCCTACGGCGTCACCACCGCGGAAGAGGCCCTCCACCCCACTCCGGAGCAGCAGAAACGCTACGATGAATCTTCCGCGATCACGCACCTGACGAAAGACGATCCGCCCCTGTATATGGTCTACAGCGAAGCCGACGGCCCCCTGCCCGCCAATGCCCGACCCGGACAGGGCATCCATCACCCCAACTTCGGCCGCGACCTGGTCAAAAACATGAACGAACTCGGCATCGAAAACGTCTTCATCTACACGCCGGATGCCAAAGGCCGCAATCCCCAACGCGAAATGCTGGAGTTCTTCCAGAAACAGTTCGCGAAGGTGAAATAGAGTCGTCTTCCTTTCGTACTTTCAACAGCAGAAAAGCCAAATTAGCCGCAGGGCGTTAGCCCCGGTTGAAACGACTTTGGTAAAGACCGTTCAATTTAAGAAACACTGCAGGGAATCTCAGTCCGGAGTGGCCAGGTAATTGATCTCTTTCAGAATGTAGTCAAAGGCGTCGGAGTCAGTTCCGGAATGAGATTTGGCCCATGCGAAAAGTTCATCACGCGCTTTTTGTAACACCTCAATCGGGGCTTCGAGGTATAAAATGTCTGCCTTTGATGGGGCGGCATGGATTTGTTCTACCAGCGCGGCATCCAGATCAGTCAGATCGGCGATCGTGAGGGCTGTCATTTGTGACATTTTGAATCGCATGCGCAATCACCGATCAGACCGGGAACATGTCGGCGTATTTGATCCTGATCTTATAAGGTAGGATCGCCAGCGTGCACAGCCCCAGCACCGGTAACAGAAGCATGGCACCAATCGAGGTCAGCAGTCTGAGTAACAGGATATAGATCTGGGGGATGTAAAAAATTCCGATGTAGAAATTGCCATCCACCTGACGCAGAAAGACACTGATGATGAACGCCGTCACGATGAGCACGATGGGAATCCCCAGGACGGCACTGAACCCCAGCTCTCCCGAATAACCCTTGTCCTGGGCAATTTGAATGGAACTGATCAGCAGACCGATGACCAGCACAGCAATAGACAGAAAGCCGACGAAACCAGCTAAAAAGTGCCATGGCATCATACTGGTACTGTTGGCCCTGGCAGCGAGCAGAGAAAGTCCAAAGAAAATACCTCTCAAAACAACAAAGCTGACGATGCTCACCAGCAGCGTCCGATACCCGCTGCTCAGGGATCGTTTCGATTTGGCTTTCATCTCTGCCACCGCTTCCTGACGGAATGCCGGCAGCGTCTCGCGTCCCGCTTTGAGAACAGACATCAGCTCACCAGGCGTCGTAACGGCAGTCGCATTCGGCCAGCGCGTCGAAACATCCGCTTCCTGACTGGCAGCGGTCACCACGGCAGTCCCCTCTTCACCGGCAGGCAGGATGGCCAGGTTCCCCTGTTCTGCGAGGGAAAATAAGAAACGCATGTTGTCCCGGGAATACCCAAAGAGCCGGACTTTGACGCCACTCAGGTCAGACTCCTCATCGGGCCGCTCCAGGGCTACTTCAACTTTGCTGCAATCCGCCAGATGGGGGTGATACCAGCCATCGGTGCCCGGCTTGGGAGCCGCCGCCGCGTGGAGCAGTTTTCGCATCGCGTCCCATTGTGAGGGGCGGGCCGCATCACTCGCCGCCTCCTTCTGAGCGCCGTCTGCTAAACTCTGACAAGGCTGAAGTTGAAATTCAAAACTCATGTTGCGTTCCCTGCGTTCGAAGAAAGGTTCTCTCTGGCAAGAGTGTATAGATCAATCCGACGGCTGTCTATTGTTTCCCTGTTATTTAACCCTCATCACCGTTCATGATTCGCTTTCCTGGCTGGAACGGCGGGAGCTTCGCACGTCCAGGTCGTCAAGTGCAGCAGAGAATCTTACAGCTTCAGCTGCACAGTTCAATGCGGTTTCGCGCATCTCGGGTGAGCATCGTTCCGGGAGAAAACCGGGCCAGTCAGGAGCAGATTCCCTTGTTTTAAACCACAAGTGTTTCAGTTCAGAACGCGGCGTGCACAAAATCAGCGATTGACGGTAAGCCCACAAGTAGCGTAACAAACTGATACAAGGCAACAGCAGTGAGTCTGGTTCACCCTCTGCAGACAAATAAGCCTTCGGGAATTCATCCGAAAAATTGAATGCGCCCGACATGCCATCGAAGCTGGGAGAAGCTTGGGGATCGACAACCAGTCGATTCAGATCCCTGCAGATTTTCTCAAACTCTGGTTCATCAGGCTTCAGATCAAAGGCATTCTCATTCATGATCAGCGGAATCCATCTGATGAAGGTGTCAGAAGCACTTTCGTGCCTTTCGTGGTAGCACAACAGCTTAAAACAGTCCCACCCGCTTGAAGACCCGGTAAGGACCGTAAGGATTCAGAGGGGGCGGGTTGTTCGACGACCAGACCCACCGGCAGACCGCCTGGCCCTCGTTGTCGAACGCAACCGTCGCACTGATCTCCTCCCCTTTCCAGGTCCGCAGGACGTATTCCTGAGGCATGCCGTACTGCGCAGCCTGCTCATTCGACGCGGTGAGCATCGTTGTGGGATTCATGATGACTCCTTCGGTTTGGGAAGTCTCATCGGGCGGCGTCCCGAACAGGGCATCCGCTTCTTCTACTGTCGCCCCCAGACGAACCTGTGCCAATTTGATCTCCAGTGGGCCTGGTGCGTGGCGCGTGTCATGTTTGTAAGAGACCGCCACCCTCATCAGCAACAGAAAGCAGATAATGGGGCAAAAGATGATCAGATATTTTTTAAACGAGACTTTCATCTGACTTTCCCTACAGAAAAGTTTTCGTGCTTTTCGTGCCTTTCGTGGTAGAAAAAAGAACTTAAAACAGCCCGCCCCGTTTGAGGACCCGATAAGGACTGTAAGAAGTCTGAGGTGGCGGGTTATTCCACCAGGCCCATCTGCAGACCGCCTGCCCCTCCTCGTCAAACGCGACTGTCGCATAAAATTCCCCCCTTTTCCAGGTGTGCAGAACATAGTCCTCTGGATGAACATACTTCGCTGCCTGCTCATTCGACGCGGTGAACATCGTCGTAGAATCCACGATCACCCCTTTCGTTTCCGCAGTCGCATTGGCGGACGCTCCAAACAGGGCTTCGGCTTCTTCCACCGTCGCCCCCAGACGAATCTGCGCCACATCAATCTGCAACTCCGTCAGTTCCTGTTGCGGACTGTGTCTGGAAGAGACCGCCACCACCATCAACAACAGAAAGCAAACCGGCGGACAGACGATGATCAGATATTTTTTAAACGAGGTTTTCATCTGACTTTCCCTCCAGAAAAATTTCGTGTCTTTAGTGCTTTTCGTGGTAGAAAAAAACGTCCGTGGTAACGTACCCGTTCGTGGTCCTCAACCGAAGACGCTCTGCATCGCCGTCGACAGATCCCGGAAGGCCTGTTCCCCATCGCCGGCGAAGCTGGAGCCGTGCATGATCGCCAGCGTTTTGGGTTTCAGATCCGCCAGCCGGTTTAAGATCCGATCCGTCTGTTTCGTATAAGGAATATAGTCAGCCAGCGGACCAGCCTGCATCTGCTGCATCGCCGCCAGCACCTGCTCCGACAGATCGCTTTCGGTGAGCGCATCCACGTTGCCCCCCTGGTGAAACAGGTCCGAGCAGAACAGCGTCCCTTGGGTCTCTTCATAGAGCAGCCCCGCATCCCAGCCGTGCGGCAGCTGCGCGGTCGAGCAGAAGCGGTACTGGTACTTGCCCGTGTTGAGCTGTTCGCCGTCGACCATCCCTTTCGGCGGCCGGATCGCGAAGTCGTTGATATTCACCATCGCCGAGACCAGGCTGCAGACCGGCTCCGCCTCGGGCGCCACGTCCAGCCACTGGTTGAGCGCCCCGCATTCATCCGACTCAAAATGACTGAAGGCGATATACCGCAGTTTCGCCGGATCCATCACCTGCGCGACCGCTTGCTGCACGAGGGGAAAGCTGGATTTGTACCCGGTCGTAAACAGCAGCGGTGCATCATCCCGCACCAGAAAATAATTAAACTGCAGATCCAGCGCCGGCGCATAACAGCCAATCCGAAACACATCGGGAGCAATTTCATTCACGGTGGGGGTCTCGAAGTCGAACATGACGGTTGGCTCCTGCATTCAAGTAAAAGAGACTCACTGAAATTAAACGTTGTTCAATGATATCAGTTTACACTCTTTTTCGTCATCTCCAGTATCCTTCCCACGATCACCATACAGGATGCTGCGCAAAAGAAACTCGCAGCGATGGCGATGATGAAAGTCGCAAACCGGAACGCGGCAATTTGAAACCTGCCGGTGACGCCAGTACGTTTTAACCAGTTTTTCCCCAGCGGATCAGAGACCAACCATGCCTTCGGGGCAAAAATTAATGGGAAGAAAGTCATCGCGCCTGCAACTGCGATCAATGCATTCGCTCCTCCGGCAATGCACATCAGAAATTTGAATGCCGGGACTCCACCGCTGTACTTAAACAGAGATGCAAACATGCAGACAGTCGTGATGATCCCGAGCAGAGCACCGAACCACCAGCGGGTTTTGACAATCAATTGATAGAATGAACTGAAACTCATGATTCTGCCGCTTCTACATTTTTTTCGAGACGATTGGGGAGGAGTGTGAGAATCAAGAGTCCCAGCGGCGAGAAGAATCCGCACAGAACACCGAGTATTGCGGAATAACCTTTGTCGACAGCAATCATAATCGATCCGACAACAAATCCAGCTCCCATCACGAGGAATGCAAGTTGTGCGAAGATCTGCTTGTCTTCAGACTTCCCCGGAAGCAAAGTTCCGATCGCGATCACGCCAAAAAAAGCAGCAATGCCCAACAGGACGACGAGGTAGCCTCTTAGCATGTCTTCAGACTCCATGAATGAGAGAGGGACAATTCAGATGAAACTGGATATGTGAAAATACATTCACCGTCCATGTTATCATACTGGTTTGTGATGGACTGTCAATTAGATAATGAGACCATTCATACACAGGAGAGAAATCACGCTACGCCTCTGTTGCGTGAGGGGATTTCATATCCTCACTCAAAACGCCCCACTCATTTCTCCCTTTTCTGGCGATTTCACCCACACCAGACACGCCACATTTCCCACCTCCAGATACAAAAATCTTGAACTGTTCACTCTAACTCGTTAGAGTAAAAGTTGCTGCAGACGATCGCCATACCTCTGTGGAAGCTATCCCGCCACTGGTTTCGGAGCTTGCCACATGTTTGCCTACAGACTCACAACCTGGTTTCTATCTCAGGGAATGAGCGTCGACCGTGCGGCTCCCGCTTTGGTCGCGGAGCCCGTCGAGGGCTTCCGGCACATCCTGCCCCCGCTCCTGCCATCCCTGCCAACCTGCGCCCTCCAACATCAGAAAGCGAGTACGCGACCATGAAACAGCACATCCCAGCCGTGAACCACACTCTGTTTTTCCATCCAATCAAACCGCGGCGGGGGATCTTCCCGGTCGCGCTCCTGTTGTCTCTCTGCCTGGTCGGCTCGACCAGTGTGAGTGCCGGGGAGAAATCGCCGGCGAAACAGGAAACAGCCAGTCAGCCCAAAACCAGCGACGTGGACCTGAAAGCACTGACCGATGAGCTGATCATGCTGGCCATCGACGATGAACTGCGGCGGTCCGAAGCCGTCGACGGGCATCGCATCGATGTAGACGTCGCGCAGGGCATCGTGACCCTCTCGGGGCATGTCAACAATTACCTGGCGAAAGAGATCGCCGTCGGCCTGGCCGAGCGGGTGCGCGGCACCGTTTCTGTGATTGACGAAATGGTGGTGAATGTCGAACCGTCGGAGGACAAGGTCTTAATCAGAGATATCCAGAGCGCCCTCAAAGCCGACCCGGGTACGCAGCATCTTTCCGTCAAAGTCGCTGCGGAACGGGGCGAGGTGACCCTCACGGGAGAGGTTCCCACCACGGGGGAAAAGACCCTGGCGGGGGAAGTCGCGATGGGCGTCAAAGGCTTGACTGAACTGGAGAATCAGTTAAAGGTCAACCATAAAAAACAGCTCAGCGACGACGACATGCAACATGAAATCAGCGAACTGATCAAGTACGCGGTCCTGCTGGACGATTCCGAACTGGAAGTGCAAGTCAAAGATCGAACCGCGATTATCACCGGCCGCGTTGCCCGGGCGTTCCAGAAATCGCACGCCGACATGCTGGCTTACCTCGGGGGAGCGAAAGAGGTCGACAGTCGCGGCGTGCTCGTGTACTGGAAGCACACCAATCCAATGTTGCGGACAAAACGCTACGAACAGGCAACCGATGCGGACATCAAGCAAGCCGTCGAAAGAACGTTCAAATACGATCCCCGCTTGCTCAGTTACGATCCCAAAGTGACCGTCAAAGGCGGCGTGGTCACACTCACGGGTGATGTGGGGAATCAGGCGGCTCAGCGCGCTGCAGACAAAGATGCCCGCCATACGATTGGGGTCCGCCGGGTCAAAAATAACCTGAGCGTGCGCTGGGAAGACAAACCGCCCACCGATCAGCAGATCGCCGATTTCACGCGGGCCGCCCTCGCCCGCGATCCCTATCTCGAACGGCATAATCTGATTGTCGAATGTCGCAACGCCCATGTCAGTCTGTATGGGCTGGTCGACACCCAGTTCGAAAAGTACCACGCAGACTGGATCGCGAGCCGGCAGAAAGGCGTGGTGCACATCAACGATTACCTGGCGGTGCGCAAAAAATGGAAACCCAAAAGTGATGCCGCGATCGAGGCGGATCTGAAAGAAAAACTGGCCTACGACTTTATCGGTCCCGATAACCAGGTCTCTGCTACCGTGGAGAACGGGGTCGCCATCCTGCGGGGCACCGTGGATTCCTGGCTGATGTGGCAACGAGCCCTGGATCTGGCGATCGCAGCCGGTGCCCGAGAGCCGCATAACCTGATCGAGGTCCGCTACGGATTGCCGTCAGGTCCCCATTATTACGGACCGCACATGTATGTGCCGCGCTAAGTCAAGGTTCGCCGTTCCACCCGCTGTTCGTCATTAGCCGCAGGGCGTTAGCCCCGGTTGAAACGGCTTTGGTCTAGACCATCCGAATCAGGCAACGCTACTGAGGGACACTGAAAGCGACAGGTGATACCATCCGGGAGCACTCACGCGACTACAGCTTGAGTTGCTCCCACGCCTGCAGCAGAAACGCCCCGCGCGTCTCCCCCGACGCCGGCGACTGCTGCGCTTCCGCCTCCTGCACCTCCACGGCCAGCTTACGGGCATCCAGCGTCCCCTGCTCCAGTTGTTTCAGCCCCCGCTCCCACACGCCGCGGACCGCTTGCGTCAACGGTTCGTTCAGCCGGGCGTTGTAATCGTTGAAGAACCCTTTCGTGGCGAAATACTGGGCGGCCGGAATCGCGGGATCTGAGTCGTTCACTTTCAGATCGTTGAAGAAACTGACCAGCTGCCGCCGGCGGACCAGCGTTTTCAGCAACAGATCGGGATCGAGGTCGGCCGGTGTGGTCGCGTGTTGCTTTGCCAGAGCGGCGGCGTAACCGGCGGCTTCGCCCGTGGAGAGGTAGACCGGTTCCAGGCGGATGGCTCCCCAGGCGATGTGCGTCGCGGAGAGGCAGACCGGCACCAGCAGATTGTCGACCCCCCGCGGCAGCAGTGCGCGGTACGGGATCTGTGACGGGCGGGACTCTTCGGTCAGAATCAGCTTGCCGTCATATTTGAAGCCGGGCCGGCTGTCGGTTGTGCAGGAGTGCGAGTCCATGTACCAGTCGGTCACCGCGATGCTGTCGGCGTGGATCGGCGTCCGTCGATACTCCTTCACAAACATCCCGTCATTTTCATTGAAGACATGCCTACCCACGATCCGTCGCGCTTCGCGGACATACATTTCATAGGGTACATGATCATAGTCGGCGTATTCGTCTTTCGGCAGCCCCCATTTGAGGTACTCCTGTCGTTTGGATTCCGGGATCGATTCATCGTGCTGCAGGAACCACATCAGTCCCAGGCCAAAGTCGAGGTGCTGCTGGATGATCTTCTCGCGGGTCGGCCAGTCGGCTTCGGGATAGGCGTGATTCTGACCCGGCATGATCGGGCTGTTGACGTGCGACTTGTGGTTCGGTCCCCGACTCGCCGGGATGTAGCGGCGGTGAAAGTCCAGGTAGTCCGCGCGATCGTAACGGGCCGGCTTCGGAATCGGCAGCCGGTTTGCGGGATCGGAGGTCACACAGAACCGGTAGTTATAAGCCTGCACCGCCCCGTCCGCCGCAAACGGGCTGGTCGGATCGACGCTCCCCTGCCGGGCACCGTACACGCGGATGTTGAGTCCCTCTTTGACGACGCTCTCGGGCCGATGCCCGTCAATATTGACGAAGACTTTCCCCGCGTGCGGCTCGTTAAACTCGTCACGAGCTTCGCGGCCCACACGGTAAGGGACGTCCGCCAGCGCGAACAGATCCCCTTCGTAGGTCGCATCGACAAACGTGGTCCCCTGCACCTGAATTGTCTCGGGCGTGCCATACCGGCAGAGAGTGACCGCTTTGATCAGCGCGCCCTGGCGATCGACGTCCGTCGGGTAGTGATGCAGGAGCAGCGTGATGTTTTTTTCCTGTGCGACCAGCCGGTTGTACTCCCGCTCGGCGACGTGCGGTTCGGCCCATCCGATTGGGTATTTTTCATGGGTATAACGGATCGTCTGATGATCGCGCGAGTCGCGGCCGAAGGTCTCGATATAGTAGTTCTCGATATTTTCCAACAGCTCGCTGAACAGCGGGGCACGCGGTCCGCCGTACAAGGCGTCCCACTGCATCAGTCCGTTGGTCATCATTCCACCAATGTGCCCGTTGTGCTGGACCAGCAGTACCGAACACCCTTTCCGGGCCGCCCGGACCGCGGTCGCCACACCGCCCCCGGTGCCGCCCACGACGACGACGTCATACGATTTGCCTGCGACCTCATCCGCCGTCGATGCCTTCGCCAGTTGCACCGGTTCAGCGGAGTGCCGCGTCGATGCACCGGGCGTGCGGGGCAAGGTCTTCTCCGCCAGTGGGGAGAAGGCGACCGTTTTGGCCTGGGCCGCGTTGGGCTGCCGAAACTTCGGTTTCGCTTCCATCGTCAGCTGGGGATATCCCGATTTCCGTTTTCCCGCCCGTTCCTCCTTGGCGAGTTTCACCGGCAGCAGCTGCAGGCCATCCACGACAACATAACCGTCGGCCCCGCGGTTGGGGACCGTGACCGAGGCTGGCTGCCCCGCTGCAAAGTGAAACGTCCCCAGTGAGACCGGCACCTGTTTCACCAGCGCCGGCTGCCGCTGATTGACGGTCACCGTCTTCTCACCATCGGCACTCCGGATCGTCACCGGAACTTTGGTCGCCCGGTTCGGATGCCACGTATAGAGCAGGCGAACTTCATAGTCGCCCGACTGTTTGATTTCCGGCGTGAACCGGGCCGACTTCTGGCCCCGGTCTTTGTTCCCATCGTGAGAATAGCTCCTGCCGATCGGGGAGGGCTGACCGTTGCTCTCCGCCCAGCTGCCTGTGAATTCCGCATCGGAATCATCAAGGACGATGCCCGGTAATGTCTCGGGGTCCACAATCACCCGCGCGGTCGACTTCCCGTTCTGAACCGGGGACGGCCAGTCGAGCAGCTGTCCGTCGGCCAGCAGTTGCGTGCGGAGTCGCTGGTAATTCACATCCTGAATTTTACAACCGACATCAATGGCCTGGCTGGCAGCGGTCGCCGCGGACTGGCTGAGAATCATCAGCACCGGTTCCATGCGGGTCGAGCCGAAGGCGACGTGGCTGGCGGAGATCGCGAACGTGACCAGCAGGTTGTCGCATTCTTCCGGCTTGGGGACAATCGCGTCCAAGCCGATCGGATAAGGTCCGCGGGTACTGTGATGCCCCAGCAGCTTGCCTTCCCGCACCATCACCCCGTTATGCACGATGCGTCGAATTTCGTGGATGTCGATGCCGTACGAAGCCAGACCGACCGATTTCGGGGCGACCACCTGGTGACGGCAATAATGTTCGGTCATCACCAGGTCGGAGATCATCCGCCGCGATTCGCGAATATAGAGCTGGTGCGGCCAGCCCCCGTTGTCCTGGAATTCGTCTTTGCAGAGCCCGTAGCGGCTGACCTGCTCACGCACTTTCTGCGGCACCCTCTCGTCCGTCTTCAGAAAATAGAACAGGCCGCGAGCATAGTTTTCGTGTTCCTTGATGATCTGTTGTCGCTCGGCGTGTGAGGCTTCGCTGTACCCCTTGTTGCCGCCGACATAGTTCAGACCAAAATAGGCGGTGTTGAAATCGAACTTGCCGTTGGGGAGGGCATCGTGCTTGGTGAACCAGCGGAGGTCCATGTCGTCGCCCGCCTGCTGACAGGCGGCAATATAGCGGGCCACGATCTCGTAACGGGCCGGATCGTAGTTGGCCGGCGCCGCGATCGGAATCCGGTTCTTGGGCTGATCTGTGACGCACAAACGGAAACAGTAAGCCTGCACGCCAGGGGCCGCCTCACCGATTTTTCCCAGCTCCCCTTCCTCAATCAGTGGCAGCAGGCCGCTCTCCGGTTTGCCGGGAGTCTGGTAGGGATCAAGGGGAATCGCGCGGTCCCACAGCCCCCGCCTGTCTTTGCGGCGGCCGATCTTGTCGACCTTGCCAAAGTGGACCTGGGGAATCTCATACAGCTGCACGCCGTTCAGCGTTTCGTTGTACTTTGAATTGGCTTCGCGAGTCAGCGAATACGACACGCCGGCGGCCGCCAGCAGATCCCCTTCGTAGGTGCAGTCGATAAACATGTCTGCTGCGATGCGGGTTCCTTTATCGGTGATCAGTTCTACAATGCGGGGACCCTGCTTCCGGACTTTCTGCAGCGGTTCGCCCCGGATGACTTTCACGCCCGCTTCCTTGATCATTTCTTCAAAGACCTGTTCGGCGACGTGCGGCTCCAGACGCGTTTCCAGCGGCTTCCCATATTTTTTCCCGATCCGTTCGTAGAACTCGCGGGCCATGCCGGCCACGGTGGCTGACTTCCCCATGTCGGAAAAGCTGAGGCCTCCGGAACTCATGCCCCCGAGGTGCTGTCCCGGTTCGATCAGGATGGCGGTCTTGCCCAGGCGGGCCGCTTTGACAGCCGCAACCACCCCACCCGACGTACCGCCATAGACGCAGATATCGACGCGGTGATCCGGTTCGGCAGCAGAGAGGGGGGACAGAATGGTGAAGTAGCTGCAGAGCAGCACAGCAACGGGAGCGAGGGAACGAAACATGATCAGCTTTCAATCTTGCGGTGAGCGTAACCGGGGAGGCAGGACGAAACAGTGATAGCGGGACAGGTCAGTCCTCCTGTATCCATTTCAAAGGAAATCGAGCCACTGTCAAGCCGGTTGTGTCGTAACCGTTGTTCTTCAGGCCGCCATCTTCGTAAAAACAGACAATGGTGCCGTCCGGGAGGGCCGCCAGATCGCTGTAGCCGCTGATGCCCGGTTCGAGCACGCGTTTGTCGGCCCAGGACTGGCAGTCATCGAAACTCACCTGTAGTGTCAGGTTTTTGCGGTCCCGGTTGGGGCCTCTGCGTTTGCTGGATCCTTCCAGGTTATCGGGGTTCGCAAACACGATGGCGTTCTTCGGGTGCGACTTCCCCGCTGGGACACGCAGGATGCTGCCCATGCAGACCGGTTCGAGCAACTGTGGATCAAAGCGGATGTCGGCCCAGCCGGTCGCCCCGTTGTCACTGACGGCAATCAACCGGCGGTGCGGCTTCGACTCCGTGCGGATATTCACGAGGACTTTGTCATTAAACAGCTGGACGGCGACCGTCTCGCTGGGATTCACAATCGTCTCGCCGGCGAACTCGTCTCCCTGGTTGACGATGATCTCGCCTCGCTGCCAGGTTTTGCCGTGATCATCACTGAAAATCGTCGAGACGCAGGATGGACGATGTTTCTTCCCCCCGGTCGAAAGCCAGACCGGCACCAGCAGTCGTCCGTTTTTCAACTGGATACCATGGCCCGGCCCGGTGGCAATCACGTTCCAGTCGTATTCCTTGCGAAACTGTTCGAAGACCGAGGTGATTTCCACGCGGGGGCTGAAGGTCTGCCCGTCATCGTTGCTGAATGAGTAATAACAGCGGGCATAGTTCTCACAATACAAGAGATGTACCTGCCCGGTCTGGGCATCGTTGAAGGCAACCACATTGTTGACGGTGTGCTCTTTCGCGTCATGAATCACCTGCGGCGGTGCCCAGGTCAGGCCGCCGTCGGTACTGCGACGCATCAGAATATCGATATCGGCCCAGTCGCCGGCTGTTTTGCGAGCTTCGCAGTAGGCGAGCAGCGTTCCCTTGCTGGTGGCGATGATGCCGGGAATCCGGTAGTGATGATACTGACCGTCCCGGGCCTCAAACAGAGTCGTTTTCTGCAGGTCGTCTGCCTGTGTGGTCTGCACGAGGGCCACGATCAGCAGCACAAACAGGGAACAGATTTTCGCCGGGTGCAAGGGAAACTGAGGCATGGGGAATGCTTTCCTGTCAATTGGGGGGAAATAATATTTTAGTTGCGATATTATTATCTGTAGCGTAATATTATAAAAGTCGATCCGGAATTGAAAGCAAAAAGTCTCCTTTTTTGAGTGAATGAAATTTCTCCATGAAACCAGCGATTGTGGATCTGGCCGCGCGGATTCAGTCTGACATCCAACAGCGGAAGCTGCAGCCCGGCGATCCTTATTATACCACCAGCGAGACGGCCCGCTCCTTTCAAGTCAGCGGGACGACCGCCAACCGTGCCCTGCAACTGCTCACGCAGCGGCGGGTCCTGGTGCGCAAACAGCGGGCCGGCACCTTCATTGCGGATCCAGAATCACATCAGGCAGATCCGTCTCTGCAGCGCGTGCACCTGGTCGTGCATCAGAAATACCTGGAACGGGAAGGCCTGCTGGCCGACGGCATTCTGATCGGCCTGCAGCGGGAACTCCCCGAGGCCGAACTCGAATTCAATTTCCTCCCGCACCGCGACGAAGAGGCGTACGTGGAAGAGATCGTCAACCGGGCGCTCAAGTCGAGCGAAACGGAAGCCTTCGTATTACAGCGGGCGCAGGTGGGCGTGCAGCGGATTCTCGCAGAGAGCGGCCTGCCCACCGTGGTGAACGGGGTTCTGCAGCCATCCATTACGGGACTGGCGCATATCGACCGGGATCAGTCGCAGATCGGGCGTCTGTTGTTTCAGCATCTGCTTCAGCAGAAATGCCAGCGACTGCTGGTCGTCTTTCGCGATCAGGTGACCGCCGGCGATCATCGACTGCTGGATGCCGTACAACAGGAGCTGCACGCCGCCGGCTGGGGCATCGACCGGCTGACGGTTCGCTGTCTCCCCGCGGATGACCGGGCGATTCAGGTCTCGGCTCAGGAAGTCCTGGAACAGTCCTCAAGCAAGCTGGGGATCCTCTGTCGATCCGAACCGGCGGCCCGGGCGATTGCGGTGCGTCTGTCGGAGCAGAAGCGGCCCCGCAAGAAACAGCCCGAGATTGTCGTTGCCGACCGGTTTGCCCGCGACACGGCTCCCTGCCCGTTCCCCCACATCCAGGCACAACTCTCACCGGAAGCATACGGACAGGAAATCGCCCGCATGCTGATCCAGCAGGTTCAGGGAGCGCGTCCGGAGACGCTGTTCCATAACGTGCCGGTCGAACTGGTGGTACCCTGATCAGGGCTTCCCGTCGCGAAGCATCTCCCGTGCCGCGTTGCGACCGCAGGCACCCATCACGCCGCCCCCCGGATGCGCGGCACTGCCGCACAGGTACAGCCCCTTGATCGGCGTGCGGTAATCGCTCCAGCCGGGGACCGGGCGCAGATTGTAAAGCTGATGCGCGGGCATCGCGCCCTGAAAGATATTGCCGCCCGTTAAGCTGAAGGTCCGTTCCAGATCAAGGGGAGAGAGAACCTGCCGATGCAGTACGGACGACGGGACATTCGGCGCAAATTCCGCGATCCGTTGAATGCAGCGGTCGGCAAATTCTTCTTTGAGGTCGTCCCAGTTTCCTTCCTTGAGCTGATACGGCGCGTACTGCACGAACAGCGAAAGGAGATGCTGCCCTTCCGGGGCCAGCGTGGTGTCGACGGCACTGGGGATGGTCATTTCAATGATCGGCTTTTGTGAGGGAGCACCGTACTTGGCATCGTCGTAGGCCCGTTCGATCTCTTCGCAGCTGGCCCCGATGTGAATTGTCCCCCGATGCTGCGGCCCCGGTTCGCTGTGACCGGGCAGGCAGGTGAAATCGGGCAGCTCACTGACTGCGACGTTGATTTTCATACTCGCACTGCTGTAATCGATCCGGCCGACCGCGTCTGCAAAGTTCTGAGGCAGCGTGCCGGCGGGGATCAGTTTTTCAAACGTCACATGTGCATCGGCGTTCGAGGCTACGCTGCGGGCCGCGATCGTCTCGCCCGTTGACAGGCGGACGCCGGTCGTCTGTTGGCCGCTGATCTGAATCTCGTCCACTGTGACGCCGGTGCGGATCTCGACACCGGCTGCCTGGGCGGAAGCCGCCATCGCCTGGCTGAGCGCACCCATGCCCCCTTCCACGTAACCCCAGACGCCCCGCGCCCCGCCTGCGGAACCCATCACGTGATGCAGGAGAACATACGCGGTACCCGGTGCGGAGGGAGGTTGAAAGGTGCCGATGATCGCGTCGGTCGCCAGCGTGGCTTTAAGGACATCCGATTCAAACCAGCGATCCAGGATCGGGAGTGCCGGACCGGTGAGCAGTTCGATCGCCTCCGGAATGGTCTCCCCCAGTTTTTTCAATGACTGATGCAGGTGGTAGGCGGTTTTCGTGTCGCGAAGCTTCTTCCCGAAGCCGATCGAACGCCAGCTGTCGGGCAGCGGGAGCAGATCGGGGGGCGTCTGCACCAGTGCCGGTTCCAGGCATTCGGCGATCCGTTCCAGCATCGCTTCGTAGCGGGGAAACTGCTCTGCGTCGCGCTGGCTGAACTGGGCGATCTGTGCCTGATTCTGTTTCAGGTCGGGGCCGAGCAGCAGCGAACGTCCGTCGGCACAGGGGGTGAAGGAACTCGGATTACGGGGCAGCACCCGATAGCCAAAGCGGGCCAGCTGCATTTCCTGTTCGATTTCGGGCAGCAGCAGACTCACCAGGTACGAGGCGGTCGAGACTTTGAAACCGGGCCAGAGTTCTTCGGTCACACAGGCCCCGCCGACCAGATCGCGGCGTTCCAGCACCAGCACTTTCCAGCCCTGTCGCGCCAGCTGATGCGCACAGACCAGACCGTTATGCCCTGCTCCGATGATGACACAATCGTACATTCCGTTGTTTCCATAGTGTGAAGAGACTGATTGACTGACTGCCTGTATTATGCGGAGATTTTCCGGCGTTGCCAGAGTGACCGCGGTTTCCGGTCCCGCTTTTATTGTATTGGCGTGAGTCCTGTGCTAACTTGGAGTGGAAAGCTTAAATCCCGTCTGTGTGACAATCCGTCTCTAACTAAGATTTACCTGAAAAACATACTGGTGCTGCCATGCGAATGATTTCGACGCTCTGTCTGCTGGTGTTCCTCTATACCACTTCCCTCACCTCTGCTGCGGATCCTGCTCCCGCGGATCTCAAGCTGGAAAAGATCAAAGGGGCCAAACCGCGTAACGTGGTCTTTATTCTCGCCGACGATCACCGTTACGACGTGATGGGCTTTGCCGGTCATCCCTGGGTGGAAACTCCCGCGATGGATGCGATGGCCAAACAGGGCGTCTACTTCAAAAACGCCGTGGTGACCACCTCGCTCTGCTCACCCAGCCGGGCTTCGATTCTGACCGGGCAGTACATGCACAATCACGGCGTGGTCGACAATAACGTGCAGACCCCACCCGGCACGAAATTCTTTCCGCAGTACCTGCAGGCCGCCGGCTACCAGACCGCCTTCTTCGGGAAATGGCACATGGGAGGTCACTCGGATGCACCGCGGCCCGGCTTCGACAAGTGGGTTTCTTTCCGCGGACAGGGACACTACTACCCGCCGACACATCTGAAGAAATGGTCGTTGAACGTCGACGGGAAATCGGTTCCGCAGAAAGGCTACATCACCGACGAACTGACTGACTACGCCATCAACTGGTTGAACGAAAGCGTCAAACCAAAAGACAAGCCGTTCTTCATGTACCTGTCTCACAAGGGTGTGCACGGCATGTTCCACCCCGCGGAACGTCATGCGGGACGCTACAAAGACAAGGCGATGCCCATTCCGAAAACGATGGCGAATACGTCCGAGAATTATTTCAACAAACCGATGTGGCTCAAGAACCAGCGAAACAGCTGGCACGGCGTTGATTTTGCCTATCACCAGGATACGGATATCGAAGAGCATTACCGCCTGTACTGTGAAGCCCTGCTGAGCGTGGACGAATCGATCGCCCGCGTGCGGAAGTGGCTCAAGGACAACGGCTATGCTGAGAACACGCTGATTATGTACATGGGCGACAACGGCTTTCAGTGGGGCGAGCACGGCCTGATCGATAAACGGACCGCCTATGAAGCGTCGATGCGGGTGCCGCTGGTCGGCGTCTGTCCCGGTCTCTGGAAACCGGGAACCGTGATCAATGAAGTGGTCGCCAACATCGACATCGGCCCGACCTGCCTGGCGGCGGCCGGGTTGAAAACCCCATCGCAGATGGACGGGCAAAGCTTCCTGGAACTGGCGGCCGGCAAACTGCCCGCTGCGGACTGGCGGCAGAATATTCTGTATGAATATTACTGGGAGTTCAATTTCCCCCAGACGCCCACGACATTCGCCCTGCGGACGCCGCGGTATAAGTTCATTCAATATCACGGCATCTGGGACATCGACGAGCTGTACGATATGGAAAAAGATCCGCTGGAACAGCACAATCTGATTTTCGATCCGAAGTATCAGAAGCAGATCAAAACGATGCGGGCCGACCTGCATGCGATCCTGGAAAAGTCGAACGCCAACCGGGTCCCCTTCAGCCACAAACGCAGCATGGGCGCCAACCTGCGGCGCAACAGCGGCTCCCAGCCGGCTGAGTTCAACGACAAGCTGATGCGGGAGAAGAACGCGAAGGAGTAGAGTTCTGTTTCGCGGAATTTTATCTTCTGGTTGAATTGAGACTTGTTGCTCTGAAGTCCTTGGTACGTAGATGGTGCTCATGATTGAGATTATCCCCGTCGAATCTCCGACTATAGAAGATCTCAAGATTCTGAGAACGCTGACCGAAATGGGATTGGCGGAAATTAAAGCTGCCGCTGCACATCAGACCGCCATTCGCCAGATCCGGATCTTCGAAGGGGACTGGCAGTCGGAGCGGCAGGTGTTAGCAAAGGTCTACCACCAGAATCGCTCGGAGCAACCAGTTCCCTGGCGGGTCAGAGAGAGAGATGAATTTGGAGAAGAAGAGTTTTTATCTCCTGATGGATTGAAATCCAGACTCGAATACTGGCGCTCCCTCGAACTGGAGACACAGCGAAACGTCGATCTGGAATCAGGTTTGATCGCGACACCTGAGGAATTTGAGCCGCACGATGAAGACTGGTTTTGAGAAAAAATCGTTCAGCCAGCTCTGAATTCCCGGCGGCATTCCAAAAAGACATTGCCAGCCGTTTTCGAGGAGGTACAATAGACGGCAGGGCCGAAAATGGACTGAGCTACCCGCGCTCGTTATCCTCAAACCAGTAAAGGAGTCGTGATGACTGGATATCATGAGGAAGATCCTCGGACGCAATTTCAAACGTGTCCCGGCTGTCAGGCGGACATCGATCGGGACAGTACTTCCTGCGAATTCTGCCAGTGTGAATTCGATTTTGAACATCCCGGCGACGAACAGAACACGCGTCTGGCCAGCACCGAGGAAGAGGTCACCACCGATCCCGACACGAAGTGCCTGGTGTTTCTGACCTTGAACGTCGCGACCACGATTGTGAGTCTGCTGGCCTCTTCGCTGGCAGAACCGCCTCCCCGCCGCTACTCTAACCCTTCCCCGCCCCGCGCGACTGTGGAACAACGGGAAAATATGATCCGGTTTCTGCAGGAGCAGAGTCGGGCGCGCGTGGAAGACCTCAGTGAACGGTTGAAGTACGGAATGACGGCACAACAGACAGAACACAAGCCGGTACGGTTTTAGGGGATGTGTCCTCGACCCTGATTCAGAGCACAGGTCTGATCTCATAGCCTGTTTACAGCTCGTTTCTGACCTATCTTGACAGATTTTCCCTGTTTTGCGACAGTGCCGCTCGGTGCTTCGCTGTTCATGCTGTCAAACCCGGGTGAGGAAATGGATTTGCTGCCCCTCGATCATCCCCGTCTCAAGAAGAATAACTTCGATCTGCTGAGATTGCTGCTGGCGCTGACGGTCTGCCTGGTTCATGCAACCGAACTCTCCGGCTTTGAAGCGTTGCGCAGTGTCACGGGGTTTTTGTCATCGAGGATTGCAGTTCAGGCGTTTTTCGTCGTGAGCGGATTTCTGATTGTGATGAGTTACGAACGCTCGTCCTCGCTCCTCTCGTACACCAGCAAACGCATCCGGCGGATTTATCCCGCTTATTTCACGGTGGTCCTGCTCTCCGCACTCGGGCTGGCCCTGGTCAGCACTCAACCGCTGCCGGAGTATTTTTCCCTGAGCTGGGTGAAGTACCTGCTGGCGAACCTGACGTTTCTGAATTTTATCCAGTCGACGCTGCCGGGCGTGTTTGAAGCGAATCGGTTGCCGGCAGTCAACGGTGCGCTCTGGACACTGAAAGTGGAAGTGATGTTCTACGTCTCGGTGCCGCTGCTCGTATTTTGCCTGAGACGCGCGCCGCGGTTGCCACTGCTGCTGCTGGTCTATGCCCTTTCAGTCGGCTATGCCACATTTCTGCTCGGAGCCGCTGCGCAGACGGGGAATGCCTTTTATGAACAGCTGGCCCGCCAGCTGCCTGGGCAGCTCTGCTTTTTCGTCGCTGGAGCCGGGCTGTTTTATTATCTGCCGCTGTTTGAACGCCGTGTGAAACTGTTCGTTACCCTGGCCGCCCTTGTGCTGCTGATCGACCACTGGACTCCCCTGCCCTGGCTGCAACCGATGGCACTGGCGGTGATCGTCCTGTTTTTCGGACTCTTTCTCTACGCGGGGAACTTCGGCAAGTACGGCGATTTTTCGTACGGCGTCTATATCCTGCACTTCCCACTGATCCAGCTGCTGCTGAATGCAGGCTGGTCGGCAGAACATCCCTGGTTGTTCCTGGCGACCGCAGTCAGCCTGACGTTTTTCGGTGCGGTTCTGATGTGGAACCTGGTCGAAAAACGCTTCCTGCTCCGGAGCAGTCACTACGTCAGTTCGGTCGAGACCAGCCAGAAAGCATCTCCCGTCAAGCAACCCGCCCGGATCTGAACTGAGTTACTTCGTGGTCAGATCAAAGTTGATGGAATTTCCGCCCGCTTTGACTTCCGCTGTCAGTTCAGACTGATCGTTGTATTTGGGAGGCACCAGCTGTTTGCCGGCGTCTTCCGGATTATCAGTGAGCTTGAGAATCATCACCTTATGGGCGCCCAGTGAAGCCCCTGAGACGTCTTCGTTGTATTCCAGGGTATAGGAACCATCCTGTTGCGTGGTGGCGCTGGATGCCCGGCGGCGGGCATTGTCTGTTGCTTCCTGTGGTTCAAAAATGACCTTGGCATTCATGAGAGGTGCACCATCAATGGTGACGACACCGTTGACATCAGCCAGTTCCGGCACCGGTTCCCCGCTGCCACCGGTGCAACCGCAGAGGCCGAAGAGAAACGAAAAGAGGATGAAGTTTTTGAGAGAGCACAAGGCAGAATTCATGAATCTGATCCCGTCAGTGTGAGTTTGATTGTGAAAATCGAGTCGCGAGCGCCACAGAAGAAAGGAATACAAACCGCGGTGAAGCGAGTTCACCGCGGTCTGTATTTTAAGATCGTACTAAGCAGGTGCGTCAGGATCGGCTTAGAATTCCGGCAGGATTTCTCCCCCGCCGACGGAGACCAGTGCCTGGACGACTCCTACGCGGTCCACGTTTTCACTCAGGAAGCGAACGGCCCCATCTGCCATCATGATGTGCGCACCGCCGACATGAAAACTGCCGGCGCCCCAGGCATACTGTTTTCCACCGCTGTAGTTGTGGTTGATGGTGTAATTCGTTACCCCGGGAAGAATAAAGAACGTGTGCGCGGCTGTGTTCCAGTAGGGACCATAGCTGGTTGATGTCTTAATCAGCTGTGTTTCACAGAAGATCATCGTGTTACTGGTACCATCTTTGATATCCCGGAACTTGGCAGAGCCATTCCGTCCCAGAGTTCCTTTCAG